>NZ_WIWL01000206.1:0-29642 GCF_009600105.1 Pseudomonas sp. FSL R10-0056 | reverse complement strand
GGTCTGGCGCTCGGCGCGAATGCAGGCGGGCAGCAGGTCGAGCTGGCGCTGGCTGCCGATTACGCGGGTCGCGCCCAACAAGGCGCGGCGCGCATTTTTGCCCAGCCCGGCAAAGCCGTCCTCACCGATTCCCACAACTGTTAGCCAGGGCGACATGCCGATCCTCTTGATAAACGCCGGGTTGTTCCTCCGCTACCGGGCGAAGGCCCTGCGGAAACAGGTGCGCATGATAACGCGCCTTGCCCTGCACCAGAGTTCATCTTTACAGGTGGTAGCCGGTTGATGCCGTTGTACCGGAGATTCGGGCCAAGGTTTGCCTTCCGAGGGTTATGAGGCAGTCGCCAGTGACAGATGATCAGCTTGAGCCGGATGACTGGCTCGCCGCCATGCAAACAGGGTATCTGGACAACCTGGCGCGGCTCGATGCCGCGGGGCAACTCACGGCGCAAGAGTTTATCTGTCTGCAGCAGGTCATTGCGGTGCAACCGCAGCATGTCTATGCCCTTGAGCTTGGCGCGGACAACGCCCCGGCCGCCGATCTTGCCGGCCATTTCATCGTAACCCGGGCAGACAGCAACCCGCCGGGCGCATTCCTGTATTCCCCTCTCGGTGGATTGGAGCGCATCGCCAATTCAACCGCGCTGCGCACAACCCTCAAGCGGCGTCTGGCCGACCCGCTGGTACGTGACACCTTGCTGCGCTTTATGCCGATCGAGGTGCGTGAAGACCTGAAAAAACTGCGCTCCCTGAGGATCAGGCGGTGCTTGATTGAGGGTCGGGTATTTGAGCATCGCACACGCTCGTTGCAGGATCTGCGTTTGCACAACCTTGAGTTGTTGAGGGCGCGCCTGCTCGATCTTCCGTCCCTGCGCGGGGTGCTCAATGCACAGCTCACGCTGGCCCTGGAGCACGAGTTCCAGGGGTTGGGCCTGTCTGCTCAGACGCTGCAGGTCAACAGCTATGCGATGGCGACGGCTGGCAGCCAGCCACCGTTGTCGAGCATGATCCTTCTGGATCTGGCACTGGCGTACCTGGGCAAAGGCGAGTGGCCGGGTAATCACATCCGCGAGTATCTGAGCCCGACCGTAGCCTTCGATGCAGCTCAAGCACGATCACCCACGCTGGATGTGCGCATGTACCAGTTGGTCAGGGAAATTGTCGGGGGCATTCAGGCCGTGATGCAGCAGCAACTCGAAGCCTGGTGGTATCTGGACATAAAAGGGTTGAGCCTGAGGGTGCTGGCTGTTCAGTTTATGGGCGACCGGTTTTTCAATGGGTTGTTACAGGCTCGTCACGAGGGGCGGATTGATCCCGTGCAGTTCGATGCACTGCTGGCTGTGGGGCGCTCGCGCCTGAATGATGATCGATATGCCCATGGGCAATGGCGACCCGCCCGGCTGTCATTGCTGGGGCAGGGGGGCGCCAGGGTAGAACTGGCCGGGCTGTTCAGTGTGTCTGTACCGGTCTCCACTCCCGAGCTGTTTTTGTTCAGCGAACAGGCTGCACTTGAGCGCTTTGACAATGACGAGACGCTCAAGGGTCAGGTGCTCGCACGGCTCAAGGAGCCCCGCGACAGAGACAACCTGCTCGGTCATGTGTCACGGGATCAGCGGCCGGTATTGCGCCTTATGCTTGACCCGGTCCTGAGTGTCGAGACCATCGAGGGTGATCTGTTCGAAAACCGTGTGCGCTCCATCATCGACAAGCAGGCGCGGGATTTTACCTTTCTGCTCGGTGCCATACGTGGCAAGGACTGTAATGTGAATGCCGTGGTGGATCACGGGCTGGATGTGCGTGCGCTGCTCGACCCACGCTTGACGGAGCCCAACCAGCAAGGGCGCTGGAGTACCCGGCTGGCGCTTGATGGCCCGGCGACAGCTGCGGCTACGGCAGGTGACAGCGCTACGTTACCTTTGATCCAAAGCAAACTGCAGGTGCTCAACGGGCAGGTAGCCCTGATGCTGCTGGGCCGGCCCGAGCTCAGGGGCTTTGCCCACCGACGGCTCAAGCAGCATCTGGCGTCGCCTGGTTTGAGCCATTTGATCCCCGGGGATCTGGTGCTGCGTATTTATGGCACCGCGGCTTTGCGCAAGCAGTTGGAGCCGTTGCGGGTTATCCCGCTG
The DNA here is from genome assembly GCF_009600105.1 of Pseudomonas sp. FSL R10-0056. NCBI lineage: Bacteria > Pseudomonadati > Pseudomonadota > Gammaproteobacteria > Pseudomonadales > Pseudomonadaceae > Pseudomonas > Pseudomonas sp. FSL R10-0056. The sequence goes on along the minus strand of NZ_WIWL01000206.1, from coordinate 27,519 downwards.
GTCGATGCGTTGCTGGATCGGGTCACAGGCTGGAGTCCGCTCCCGGTCGATGGCGCGCGAATACGTCTTGGCGTGCAAAAAAACAGCCCGGACATCAAGCCGATCCATTACCCCGATGGCGCAGCCGTCCTGGCCTTGCTCGACCGCGCTTCTGTGGGCCTCGTTGCGCAATTCATGCAGCAACTGCACGGTTTTTACTATATGGGGATGGCCGCATTGGCGGGTTCGACCGTGATTAGCCGACTGGCCCGGTTCCGGGGCTCGGCGCTGCGTTACGAGGCATTCGTCAGGCAGATGGACGGACGCCTGGACAGTAACGGGAGTGCCATTGTCAGGGCTGTGCTGGAGCATTCGACTTACCTTGCACGACGGGCGCTCAACGGGTTTATCCCCGATGTCTGCGAGCTGGCGTTAACCCTGCCCGGCAGACGCCCAAGCATCACGCTGCGCAACTGCCTTGTGATGACCGGGCGCGGTGGCACTGACAGCGTCAACTCCGGGCAAGCCGTCTTGTGGACGGCAGCCTGGAGCCTGGAATGTTTCGATTCACTGGCATCATGCCTTGAGACCTTGCAGGCCCGCTTGCGGGATCGTGTTGAACAATGGCATCTGTTGCGCTGTATCAGCTTGCGTGAGCGCGAAAGGGTGCAGGCCGCCGTTGATGTGAAATGGACTGCCAGCGTGATCGACACCGACTGGCTTGAAGCCTGCCAGCGCCGGGAGACAGAAAAACACCTCAGTGATATCGGCTTCCTGCTGGAGCGAGGTGTGGTGCAGCAGGTGTCGGCACCGGAACTGGTCAACCAGGTGGATTGCTACTGGTCGGAGCAGGCGCAGTTCAATGTTGACGCAACGCTCGCCGCCGCCCGCCAATGGCAGTTCCGTGAGGGTTTGCCTGACTGGCTCAAGCACGCGGCGACCAGTGACCAGCAGGCCTACGGTCGAATCCTGCTGCGAATTCAACAGGCCGGGAGCGAGGGGTATTCGCAAGACGTGCCCGAGCTGCTCGACTATGCCCGCGAGCGGTTGTTGGCACGCTTGAAGGCTGACTTTCCGGGCGTGGCAATTGACCCGGACAAGGTCGAAATCAGCGTGGTGCAATACAGCGGACCGGCTGGCGGAGAGATCGCCGGAGGCGCGGCAGTCTCCAGGCTGAGGCGATCGCTGACGTATTTTGCCCTGAGTCATTTTTTCAATGTGCACTCTGGCGTGCGCAGCTATCGCTCACTGGGCGAAGAACCTTTGCCTGCGGGGCTGGATGACCACTATGTGAGTGAGCTGGTGCGTTCGCTGGATCTTGGCGAAAGCTATCAGGCCCTGCTGGTCGAAAAGCTCACCCCGGGCCATGAGGGGGCTGCACGGCGTCAGGGCTTGTTCTGTCAGCAGCTGCCTGCGCAGGTGCTCGAAGACGCGCTGCAAGCCCGAATCAAGGGCGCATTGAGCCTGACGGCCCATGATTTCGTTGAGCATGTACTGAACAGCCCGGACGCCAAAGCCCGCGAACGCTTCAAGGGCATCGAGCTGGTCGTGCGGCCACTGGCTTTTCGCGCCGTAACCGGTCGTCATCCCGACCGGGCGCAGGGCATGTACCTGATTGGTCCGGCTGCTCTGGATAGCGGGCCGCAGGTGTTGTATGTGCTCTACGGCAAGGGGCCTGCGCTTCGAGAGTACAGCAGCCAGTCCGATTTTCTGCATCGGTTGCACGGTTCTGGAGCCTTGCAGGACGAGGTGCTGGAGCGGCTGGAACCCCGGGTTCGTAAAATTTATGAATATGGGGGATTTCGCGAGCCGCATATCGGCTATGTCGATCCGACCTTGAGCTCGCCGCAGGTGGCCAATCCTCCCGCCAGCCTCGATCCCGGCCAGTTGACCGGTAACTGCCTGAACAGGTTGTACGTCGACACCCTCAATGTGCGGCTGGCCCTGGCTCGTACCCAGGCCCGCAGCGCAGCGCAGGCGGACTGGGCTTCCCTTGTGTATCTGCTGTCGCTGCTGGCGGACACTGCTTTGCTGATTCTGCCGGGCAAGCTGAGTGTGCCCTTGATGATCTGGCAGGCCCAGACCAGTGCACAGTCAGCTGCTCAGGCCGTGGCAGATGATCGCTGGGGGCAGGCCGTGTTTGATTTTGCCACGGCGTTGTTGATGATCGCGGGTAGCCATGGCGCACTGAGGCGCACAACCGGGGAACCTCACGTCGTTGCTGCCTTCGAGGCCCCTCTGGAGACCATGACCCGTGAACAGCAGGCCAGCTTGCGGCCCTATGCGGCCAATCATGTGTCGTTGGATAATCTGCATGAAGACACTGGCTCCGGGTTGTTTACTGACCCCGAGTCAGGCCACCGCTTTATCGTTCTGGACGGGCAGGTGTTTCAAGTCGCAGCCTGGCAGGATCGATGGCGTATTCATATTGGTGAAGACCGCGATGGCCCTCTGGTCAAACGCAGCCCCCATCAGCGCTGGGTACTCGATCTCAAGGAACCGTTGCCAGGCGGTGGTCAGGCACTGGGCACGCGGTCGGGTACATCGGGGAGCGTTTCGTTTGGCCGGGAGCACACAGTTACGGTCCTGGGCATGCCTGCCATCGAACGTCTGCAGCCACGCAAGGCCCAGGTGATTCGGGAGGCGCACGAACAGGCTATTCGCTATCTGACTGATTGCAGGGAACACCTGCAATCAGTCGGGTCCGCCAGCCAGCTGAATGCCCAGACCCGGCGCTTTCTTGCCAGGGTGTTCAGTGTGAGCCAGATCGACGACCCCTTGCTCGACAAGCTCAAACGCATCGTCGACAAACTGCTGACGGCCCTGCAATCCACCGAGTTTTCACCACAGCACTCCAGCCGCTACGGCTTGTACTCACCGCCCAACCCGCGAGAAGTGGCGCGAGTTTCTTCGCTGGGCAGCGTGATCAAACGCAAGACCGTGCTTTTTTCTCAGGGTTACTTCGCCTCGGCCGACGAGATTTTCAGCCTGTCAGTGATGGGGGTGGACGGCCGCGAGTTCGACCGGGTCAAGCATTCGACGGCCACCATTCTGCTCCATGAATTCAGCCACCTGGTCATGGGCACCATTGATATCAATTATCTGGGTGTAAGCCATCCCTTCGAAGAGTTGCTGGTTCCCGAGCGTGACTGGGATGGTCAGATACGTACGCTTAAAAGGCAGATGCAGGATCACCGTTATCGTCAACTGACCACCGAAATTCGCAAGGCAGATCTTTTCAAGGAGAAGTACAGCAACCGGCGCAGTTACCTGCCCCTCCCTTTCAAGCTGGCACACAGCTTGATCCACAAGACCCGCAGCAAAAACATCGAAGAGGTGCGTGACCGGTTTTTCAGTGACCCGGTGTTTCGCGAGAGGGTGATCCTGATGAATGCCGACTCTCAGACGTTGTTGATTACCTGGCTCGGGTACTTCAAACCGGCAACTGTCGCTGTCGTTTGATCCCCCGGAAAGTGCCCGGGTATCTATGTAGTGCCGTTGTCGTCCGGGGGCGCGATAGCGTGTTGTGCATTGTCCGCAAGCGAAGAGGGATCACCCATGAAGGCAATCACTTCCACATTTAATTCCGGTTCTGCATCGAACGAAACCTTCAATGTCCGCCCGATGGCTGCTGGCAACAGTGGGCAGGCCGAGGGGCTGGTGATGCAGTTAATGAACATCGCTTCCCAGGTTGATGAATTGTTGCGGCCATGGCCTGCACCGTTTTCGTATGCGTATTCAAGGCTGGTGAAAGCGCTGGCCCGCGCGGGGCATGACGTGCTGGAGCTCGACCGTATGCGGTTACGGGTCGCTGGCTTGCGTGAGCCGGTGTCGCTGATGGAAGCATTGTTGCAACAGGTCACCGGACTACAGCCGCTGCCGCGTGATCCCGAAAGAATAGAGGCGGGCCTGCACTTGCTGGATACCCCGGATCTCAATCCGCCCAAGCCACTTTCAGGCAGTGAATTAATCAACGTCATGGATCAGGCCGCAGCGGGGTTTTTCCAGGGGTATGTCAATCAGCTACGTGCGTTTTTCTATACCCCGGCCCCACCGCTGAGGGCCGATACGTTGATCGACAGGCTGTGTACCCTGAGGTTGGCGATGCTGCGGGCCGAATTGCAGCTGATGCAATCGGGCAACCGGCTTTCAGCGGCGGACCTGGCGGTGCTGGGCGCGGTGCTGAGCCAGCCGGTGAGCGCCCGGCGTCCAGCATTGGCAGGGTTTGTTCCCGATGTGTTTGCCATTGCACTATCAATCAATGGCGCACAGGCCGGGCTGGATATCGTCAACTGTCTGTTGTTCACCGAGCGCGGTGGTCAGCAGCCTGCAACTGCCGGCCGGGCCATATTCTGGAGCCCGGGTTCGGGGTTCGAAGGCTTTGCGTCGGTGGGCGAGTGCACCACCCAACTGCAAGCTCGCCTGGCGGACAAGGCACGGCGCTGGGAACTGCTGAGCCATGTCAGCACGGGCACGCAGCCGCAGGTTACGGCCTGGCTGGACAGCACCGCTAACGGGAAAATTGGCGGGCTTCAATTCGAACGTGTTGAACACGACTTTGTCCGAGAGACCCAGCTACGGGCTATTGCCAAGGTGCTGGCGGACGCCGGCTTTGCCTGCCGTACGGCTCAAGCCATCCCCTTGTCGGCGCAAGCCTTTGAAAATCTTATCCACAGTGAACTGGTACAAGGTCGGGCAGGGCTGGTGTTGGAGCCTGTGGTTGAAATGGCGCGCCTGCAAGCGTTTGAGGCGGCAATACCGCAGTGGTTGAAAAACGCCTCGCAGGCAGACAAGTTGGCTTATGCCGGGTTGCTGCAGCGCTATCCAGGGGCAGGGCAGGAACAGCAAAACTACCTGCATGATATCCCGCCGCTTGCCGAGTACGCCCGCGCGTTACTGAAACTGCGTCTGGAGCTCGACTTCGCGGGGCAGGCGCCAGACCCGGATGCGATCGAGGTGGTGATCGACACCTATGTGCCTTCCCCGGTACCGGTTGGTAGCACGCCCTCTTTTTTGCCAGCGGCGACGACGCGCACTGTTCAGACCCTCACGCAATTTTCGCTTAACGGTTTTTACCGGCTCAATGCAGGCGCGATTTCCTTGCGAGTCCCTAATGGCAGTGCGTTGCCGACGGCCTTGAATGCGACGTATGTAAAACGACTGACCCGACAACTGGAAATCGGCGCGCATTACCGTGCTTTGTTGCAAGACAAGCTGGCGCCCGGAAAACCGGGGGTGACCTTGCGCCAACAACAATTCTCCGAGCAGCTCTCGCTGCAGGTGATGGAACAGGCCCTGCGGGAAAAACTGATCGACCCTGGCCAGGAGATGGCGTATCGGTACATACAGCAGGTCATCAACATGCCAGATGGAGCGGCCCGCCTGACGTTGGACAGAATGCCGATCATCGTCCGGCCATTTGAGCTGGTAGCCGAGCCCGAAGCCGATCCTGATCGGGCCAGGGGGCTCTACATCATTGGGCCTGTGGAGTCAGGCGCCGGGCCGCAGATCCTGTGGGTCAACTACAGCGAGCGCTTTACATTCAAAGCGTACAACAACGAAGCCGCCTTGCTCGACGACCTGCGTATCAACACGGACCTGCAGGCGCTGGTGCTCCAGCGTCTTGAGCCCGAGGCCCGTAAAACCTACAACTATGGCGGTTTTGTGGAGCCCCATATCCCGCAGTATGTGGACGCGTCCCTCGGCAGTTTCATGCTCAGGCCGGCCCCCCCGACCCTGGCGCCAAGGCCCATCGCGGGCAATCTGTTTGAACAGTTGTATGTCGACAACTACCACCTGTTGCTGGACATGGCCGCCGCCCAGTCGAAGACCTCCGCCGAAGCCGACTGGGAGTCATTCAAATACCTGTTTTCGTTGATTGCATCGACTGCGTTGATGTTTTTGCCTGCCAGGCTGAGTATTCCCATGGTGGTCTGGCAAACGGCGGGTTTTGTGCAGCAGGGTTTCGAGGCCGCGCAAAAAGGCGAGTGGGGTGAAGCCGTGGCTGATTTTGCCTCGTCGCTGGCACAGATAGGCAGTGGTTATCTGACACTGCGCCAACTGAAAACAGTGACTCCGACAGTCTTGCGTCAGCCGCAGTCCGAAGTGGCGGTGCACCTCACGCCTGAGCAGGAGATCGGCTTGCAACCCTTTCAGGCCAATGATGTGGCCTTGCTGGAGCTCAAGCAGGACAGCCTGACCCGGTTGTACCGTCACCCGGGCACAGGTCTTCACTATGTGCTGCTGGGCGGGCATGTTTTTCAGGTGCAGGCCTGGCGCGAGCGCTGGCGCATTTTTATCGGAGAAGGCCGCGAAGGGCCGCTGGTAAAAATCAACGAACGTGAGCATTGGGAGCTTGATCTCAAGGAACCGCTACTGGGGGGCGGCCCTGTGCTGTCGACCACGGCTTCGATATCCGACCGCCTGACCCATGAGATGCAGGCCATCGGCATGGCCAGCATTGAGCGGCGTTTTCCTGACAAGGCACAGGCCATTCGCGAGGCCCATGCCCAGGCCGTCACCTACCTGCAGCGCAGTCAAAGCGCCCTGCACACCTTGCTCGAACCGGGGACGCAGAATGCCCGGAACCGAGCGTTGATACAGACGTTCTTTGATGTGGAACACGTTGATCAGCCGTTGCTTGACCGACTCAATGAAACGATCGGGCCCCTGCTTGCGAGGTTTTTGCATCCCGATCTGTCGCCGCTGACTTCCAGTAAATACGTGGTCTGCCGCTCCCGGTTCAACGACAAGGCCGTCGCCTGGATTCACCGCTGGGATTTGCACAAGCGCCTGTACTTGAGTGAGCATTTTTTCAGCACTCTATTTGAAACACCCAACGCCTTGAGCCAGGCATTTGTGAAAGCCACCCAGCCACCTTTCAGGACCAACGTGCATTATCGGGCGGCCTTTATGCTGCATGAGATCAGCCATCAGGCGCTTGATACCGAGGACATCAACTATCTGAATCCCGGCTTTCCTTACGAGGACCTGCTGGATGAATCAACCCCCCTGGGCAGCCAGATCAAGTCGTTTAACCAGATCGTCCAGAGTTGCCATTCACCCTATATCTCGACCGAGCACCTGTTTCAGCAATTTGATCCTGAAGAGCGCACCTGGGCGGATATACCCGCTAACCCGGGCAAGGCCAAAATCAAGGCGCTTAGCGGTGTCAGGACCCTTGAGCAAGCGCGGCCGATCTTTAAACACGATGCTCGTAAACGCATTGACCTCATGCTGGCCAATGCCGATTCCGTGGTGTTGTTGATCACCCGTCTGGGCCGGGATCATCCACAACTGCCCGAGGTTAATACACGGGAGTAGTCATTCCGTCCGGCAGGCTTTTCATGCACTCGCCCAAAGCAGGCATAATGCGCGACCTGCAATAGCGTATTGCCTGCTCTGGATAGCTCCTTGAACTTGCCACCTGAACTTTCTGTCACGACGCCTGTGCGCCCCTCGGCTTGCCCGGGGTTACTGCGTATCGTCCAGGCAATGGATGGCGGTATCTGTCGGGTCAAGCTGGATGGCGGCGCGATTAACGCCGATCAGGCTCGCACGGTGGCAGATGTGGCTCAGCGGTATGCCAGTGGTGTGATCGAAGCGACCAACCGTGGCAATTTGCAAATCCGTGGTGTGGGGCCGCAGCACAGTGCATTGATTGCGCCCTTGCTGGCGGCCGGGCTTGGGCCTGCTACTGCCGCCAGTGACGACGTGCGCAACTTGATGCTCAGCCCGAGTGCCGGCATTGATCTGCAGATGCATATCGATACGTGGCCGCTGGCCCGGCAGATACTGGCCAGCCTGCAAAGCACGCCAAGGTTCACCGAGCTGTCGGCCAAGTTCGCCGTGCAACTGGATGGCGGCGAGGCCCTGGCCATGCTGGAGCATCCGCATGATCTGTGGTTGTCGGCATTTGTGCGTAATGGCCAGACGCTGTTGGCTTTTGGCCTGGCCGGGTGCCCGGCGCACGATTGCGCGTTGGCAGCCGTACCCGTGGAGTACGGGCATGAGCTGGTGTTGGCCGTGCTGATGCAGTTTCTGGATCTGGCGCGACCTGAGCAAACCCGCATGCGTCATCTGCTGGAGGAGGTCACCACTGAGTCATTTGTCGGGCAGCTGGCACAGCGAATCAGCGTGGCACTGTTGCCTGCTGGCGACTGGCAGTGCAGGGCCATCTCGGCGTCCATGCACCTCGGCATTTGGCCACAGCAAGCGCCTGGTCGGGTCTATATCGGCGGGGCGCCGGCACTGGGGCGGCTGGATGCGGCGATGCTCACGGGGTTGGCCGAGCTGGCCGAGCGCTACGGCGATGGCACTTTACGGTTCACGCCATGGCAGAGCGTCTTGTTGCCCAACATAGCGGCCGCTCAGGCCGCTGCGGTGATGAGCCAGTTGATGGTGCTCGGCTTGATCGTAGAGGCTGGCAACCCGCTGGCGCATCTGGTGGCCTGTACCGGCTCCAGTGCCTGTGCCAAAGGGCTGGCCGACACGAAGCATGATGCCCGTCAGTTGGCCGCGTTGCTGCCAAAGCCTTTGAATATTCACCTGACCGGCTGCCAGCGCTCCTGCGCGGCAGCCCACGTCGCGCCGGTCACTTTACTGGCCGTGGCGCCCGGTCATTACGACCTCTATTTACGCACCCCGGAGCACGCCGGTTTCGGTGTTCTGCGCGAGCGCAATCTTACAATTGAAGCGGCGGGCGCCTGGCTTGAGGCCCGCCAATGGAGCAACACCGATGATTGATTACATCCGCGATGGTCAAGAGATCTATCGCAATTCGTTCGCCATTATTCGTGCCGAGGCCAACCTCGACAGCATCCCGGCGGATCTCGAAAAACTGGCCGTGCGTGTGATCCACGCCTGCGGCATGGTCGATGCCATTGAAGACCTGCGTTTTTCGCCGGGTGCCGGCAAGGCCGGGCGTGATGCGCTGGCGGCAGGTGCTGCCATTCTGTGCGATGCGCGGATGGTTTCCGAAGGCGTCACCCGTACCCGTTTGCCGGCCAACAACCCGGTGATCTGCACCCTGCGCGAAGAAGGCGTACCCGAGTTGGCGCTGGAGAAGGGCAACACCCGTTCGGCGGTGGCCCTTGAGCATTGGCGCCCGTACCTGGAAGGCAGTGTGGTGGTGATCGGAAACGCGCCCACCGCGCTGTTTTACCTGCTGGAAATGATCGATGCCGGCGCTCCCAAGCCGGCACTGATCCTGGGCTTCCCGGTGGGCTTTGTCGGCGCCGCGGAATCCAAGGCCATGCTTGCGGCAGACAGCCGTGGTGTGCCGTTTGTGATCATGCAAGGCCGCCGTGGCGGTAGTGCGATGGCGGCTGCGGCCGTCAACGCCCTGGCCACGGAGATCGAATAATGGCGCAACCAGGACGTTTGATCGGTTTGGGCGTAGGCCCCGGCGACCCTGAGCTGATCACGGTTAAAGCCCTGCGCCTGCTGCGCGAATCGCCGGTGGTGGCGTATTTCGTGGCCAAGGGCAAGAAGGGCAATGCGTTCGGCATCATCGAAGCCCATCTGCAAGACGCGCAAACCCAGATGCCGCTGGTGTACCCGGTGACCACCGAGGTGTTGCCGGAGCCGTTGTCCTACGAGCAGGTGATCAGTGATTTCTACGATCAGGCTGCGGTTGAAGTGGCCGTGCATCTGGATGCCGGCCGTGATGTGGCAGTGATCTGCGAAGGTGATCCGTTCTTCTACGGCTCCTATATGTACCTGCACGACCGTCTGGCCCAGCGTTTTGAAGCACAAGTGGTACCGGGCGTGTGCTCGATGCTGGGCGGCGCTTCGGTATTGGGCGTGCCGTTGGTGTATCGCAACCAGAGCCTGTCGGTGCTCTCGGGTGTGCTGCCCCACGAAGAACTCAAGTCGCGGCTGGCGGTTGCCGATGCGGCAGTGATCATGAAGCTGGGGCGCAACTTTCATAAAGTGCGCGAAGTGCTGGGCGAGCTGGGGCTGGCCGAGCGGGCGTTGTATGTCGAGCGCGCCACCATGAGCAATCAGAAGATCGTGCCGCTCAATGAAGTGGAACCGATGTCTTCGCCGTATTTCTCGCTGATTATCGTCCCAGGCGAAAGGTGGCAGGGTTGAGTCGCCCGGCACCGGCCATTGTCATTCTGGGCAATGGCAGCCTGGACACTGCACGCCGTATCCAGCAGTTGCTGCCCGGCGCTTCTGTCCTCGGGCTGGCAGGGCGGGTAGACGGCGGTGATCGCAGTTACAGCGATTTCGGCGACACCCTGCGTCAGCTTTATCAGCAGGACACGCCGATTATTGCGCTATGCGCTGCGGGTATTGTGATCCGCACGCTGGCGCCGTTGCTGCTGGAAAAAGGCGCCGAGCCACCGGTACTGGCGGTTGCCGAAGACGCCAGCGCGGTGGTGCCGTTGCTGGGCGGGCTGGGTGGGGTGAATGATCTGGCGCGGGTCATTGCGGCGGGTCTGGGCATTGCTCCGGCGATCACCACCAGCGGCGAACTGCGCTTTGGCACCTGTCTGCTCAATCCGCCTGCGGGCTATGTGCTGGCCGATCTGGAGCTGGGCAAACGCTTTGTTTCGGACCTGCTGGCCGGCGAATCAGTGCGTATCGAAGGCGATGCGCCTTGGCTGGCGCGGGCGCAACTGCCCGAAAGCGGGCAGGCGCGTCTGGCGATCCATGTGGGCAGCGCCGAGCGCCTGCCAGTGGCAGACGAGTTGCTGATTTATTCGCGCAATGTACTGGCGCAGGTGTGTGCCGAGGTTTCGCCACAGTCAATCCTCGAATCGTTGTACCAGGCCGGGCTGGCACGTCAGTCGCTGGCGTGCATCGTCGCACCGGAAACCTTGATGGCCAGTGCAGCGCTGCGTGAAACGGCCCTTGAGCTGGCGGTTCCGTTGCGGTTTGTGGGCAGCGATGCAGCGTTGCTGCCTGTTGCCTGGTGTGAACCGGGCAATGGCGTGGTGCTGGGTGTTGCCGCGGCGCCGCTGGAACCTGAAACGATTGGCCGGGCCCGTGGCCGTCTGGCTGTAATTGGCCTGGGCCCCGGCGCTGCCGAACTGATGGTGCCTGCGGTCAAGGCCGAGCTGGCGCGGGCCAATGATGTGCTGGGTTATGAAACCTATGTGCGTATGGCTGGCCCGTTCCGCGACGATCAGGTGATGCATTGCACCGATAACCGCGAAGAGATGCAGCGCGCCCGCCACGCCTTCGAGCTGGCGGCGCAGGGGCGTTCGGTGGTGGTGGTGTCTTCGGGGGACCCTGGGGTTTTTGCCATGGCCGCGGCCGTGCTCGAAGCCTTGCATGAGTCTGTGGACCCGCAGTGGCACAGCGTCGATCTGGAGATCCTGCCGGGTGTGTCAGCTTCACTGGCAACGGCCGCGCAGGCCGGGGCGCCGCTGGGGCATGACTTCTGCGTGATGTCGCTGTCGGACAACCTCAAGCCGTGGAGCATTATTGAGAAGCGTCTGGACCTGGCTTGCGAGGCGGATCTGGCGTTGGCGTTCTACAACCCGATTTCCCGTTCACGGCCATGGCAGCTGGGCGTTGCGCTGGATATCGTCAGGCGCCATCGCACGCCGCAAACGCCGGTGGTGCTGGGTCGTGACATTGGCCGTCCGGGCCAGACCCTGCGCACCCTGACCCTGGGCGAGTTGACCCCGGAGCAGGTGGATATGCGCACCATGGTGCTGGTGGGGTCGTCGACGACGTGCACCTTTGCCCGTGCTGACGGCATGCAATGGGTGTACACGCCGCGCTGGTATGGCGAAAAACCCTGAGCCCTGTGGGGGCGAGCCTGCTCGCGAAGCGGCTGTCAGAGCCTTTCGCGAGCAGGCTCGCTCCCACAGTTCTGTGTGTTTTCAGGGGACCATATAGCCCCTGATCCCGGTAAAGATGATCTGCGCTGCAAGGGCGCAGACAAACAGGCCCATCAGGCGGCTGACGATCTGCAAACCCTGCTCACCGAGAATCCGTTCGATTCGGTTGGACAGGTAAAGCACCACGCCCACCGTCAGGCTGGCCAGGGCAATACTGACAATCGCCATCAGCTTGTCATCCCAGTGGGGCTGGCTGACGCCCATGACCAGCAACGCACCGATCGTGCCGGGCCCGACAGTGAGCGGGATGGTCAAGGGCACAATCGTCACGTCCTGCTGCACATTGTCTGTTTGCACCGCAGACTTGCCTTGGGCCATGCCCAGCGCCGAGATAAACAGCACGCTGCCGGCACCGATGCGGAATGCATCGACGGTGATGCCGAAGACGCTGAAGATCGTGCGCCCGAACAGGTACAGCAATACACTGGAGATCAGCGTGGCCAGGGCCACTTTCCAGGCCAGCCGGCGGCGTTCCTTGTTCGAGTAACCCCGGGTCAGGCTGATAAAGCACGACAGCACGAAAAACGGGCTGTAAAGCACCAGCATCTTCAAGTACACACTGAACAGCACATGGAGCATGGTCTGAGCTCACATCGATAGGGGGCGCCGAAAGTCTATCAGGGGGATTGGCTGTCTGTTAGGACAGTTGCGTACGGGATTGACGCAGCTCACGTTGTTCGACCCAAAACTCCACCAGTTCGCGCAGTTGCGACAGTTCCACGGGTTTGGACATATGCCCGTCCATACCGGCCTGCCGGGCGCGTTCCTTGTGTTCGGTAAGGATGTGGGCGGTCAGGGCGACAACCGGAGTTCGTACCCGCTGGTGGCTGACTTCCCAGGCGCGCAACTGCTCGGTGGCAGAAAACCCGTCGAGTACCGGCATCTCACAGTCCATCAGCACCAGGTCATAGCGCTGGGTCTTCATCGCCTTGAGCGCTTCGGCACCATTGCAGGCCGTGTCCGGGTTCAGGTTGAGCTTGCCCAGCATGCCGCGGATAACCTTGGTCGAGATATTGTTGTCTTCGGCCACCAGAATGCGGAAGTCGCCGGGCACGGAGACCGCAACGGCAGCGGGGCCATTGGCGGTGGTTTGTGCGGCGGCATGGCCTTTGTTGCGCTGGGTCAGTTCGTCCGCCAGGGTGGTCTTGAGGGTGTAGCCGGCCACCGGCTTGGCGAGGATGCGCTTGATCCCGCAGTTACGCGCAATGATCTTGCTAGGGGCATTACTGATACCGGTGAGCATGACCAGCAGGATGTCGTGATTGAGGCTCGGGTCTTCCTTGATCTTGGCGGCCAGTTGCATGCCGGTCATGCCGGGCATGTTCTGGTCCAGCAGGACGATGTCGAAGTAGTCTCGCAAGTGCGCCTTGGTGCGCAGCAAGGCCAGGGCTTCCTTGCCCGAGGCGGCGGCGCTGACATTCAAGCCCCAGGCGGAGCATTGCTGCACCAGCACTTTGCGGCAGGTGTCGTTGTCGTCCACCACCAGTACCCGCGCGCCTTTGAGCGGGCTGTCGAGGTCCGAGGTGGGGTGTTCCAGGTGTTGCGGGTCCAGGGGCAGGGTCAGCCACAGGTTGCTGCCGGTGGTTTGACCGGACTTTATGCCGAATTCGCCGCCCATCAGCATGATCAGCTGGCGGGCGATCACCAGCCCCAGGTGGCCGCCCAGGCGGGTGGCGGCAAGGAAGTTCTTGCTGTGCAGTTCGGCGTGCAACAGGGCGTCACGCTCCTGCTCATCCATCGGCTGGCCGGAGTCCTGGATGGCAATGCGCAAGCGTGGCGGGCCATTGCGCTCCTCAAGGGCCACGACGATCAGGATCTCACCCTCGTCGGTCTTTTTCAGGGAGCTTTCGAGCAGGCTGAGCAGGGTCTGGCGCAAGCGTGTGGGGTCGCCGCTGATCACCCGTGGCACTTGTGGCTGGATAAAGCTGATGAGTTCGACGTTCTGCTGTTCGGCCTTGGTGCGGAAGATGCTCAGGCAATCCTCGATCAGGGCATTGAGGTCGAACTGCACGTCATCCAGTTCGATCTGCCCTGACTCAAGCTTGGAGATGTCGAGGATTTCGTTGATCAGCGTGAGCAGCTCATTACCGGCGCTGTGGATGGTCTGTACGTAGTCGCGCTGCTTGACCGAAAGCGGTGTGCCCAGCAGCAGCTCGGTCATGCCCAGCACGCCGTTCATGGGGGTGCGGATTTCATGGCTGATCTTGGACAGGAACTCGGCCTTGGCATTGACTTCGGCCGTGCTGGCCGCCAGTTCGCGGCTGATGCTGAACTGGGCCTGGGTGATGCTGCGGTTGCGTTCGCTCAGGGCGAAGCTCATCAGCAAGCCGCTGATGCACACCACGCACATCAGCGCCAGCACCAGCTCCTGCGGTGCGATGAGGGTCAGGCCCAGCAGCGCCGGGAGAATCACCAGGGTGCCGATATTGAAAATCACCATCGCCATGGCAAACATGCGTGCCGGTTTGTAGCCCTTTTGCCAGTGGTAAACCGATACGGCCAGAATGCTGACACTTGCCAGTCCGACCAGGGCATAGGTAATGAGGTTCAGCGGCAGGTTGTCGATAAACAGCAGCAACAGGCCACCGAGGGCGATAATAAGAATGTCCAGCAGCAGCAGTTTGAGCAGCCGATGGGCACCGCGACTCGCGAAAAAACTATAGGTGAACATCAGCCCGCACGGCGCGGTCAGCAGCAGTGTCAGGTAGGCGCCCGGGGTTTGCAGGCTGTGCCACTGCCCCAGCCAGGGGTCGAGCAGGTTCAGGAACAACACTGAACTGGCCATGAGCAATGCTTCGCAGATCGCCAGCCACAGGCTGCTGGGCGAGCGGCTGAAGGCAAAGCGCACAATGTTGTGCAGCAACAGCATCGTCATGCAGCCCAGCAACAGGCCATAGAGCAGGGGCTTGCTCTGGCTGGCGGCCAGCATCACGGCAGTGTCGAGAGTAATGTGGGGGCGCAGCTGGTGGTCAGAGACCATGCGCAGGTAAACATCCAGCGGTTCGGCGCTTTGCGGCAGGGGCAGCAGGTAGTCACTGCTGGGTACCGGTTTGCGGTTGGTGGGCAATGCCGAGCCGGTGTTGATTTCGCTGATCAGTTTTTGATCATCGAATACATACATGTCCAGGCGCGCCAGGTCAGGGGCAAACAGCCGCAGGATCTGCTCGTGCTTGTCGGGTTGCAGGCGTACGCGCAGCCACAAGGCTTCGCCGGGTTCAGCAGCACCAATGCGGTCAAGGTCGACAGGGCTGAACTGGCTGGACAGGCGAGGGGAGCGTACATCGCTCAGTTGCAGGCTGGCCTGCGGGTCTGACAGAACAGACCAACTGGTCGCTGTAGCGGCTTGCGCAGGCATCATGCCAAGCACAGTGGCCAGTAGGGCGGCGGTAAAAGCTATGGCGATCCTGAGCCAGCGCACGGCGAAATCCCTTCATGGATTGAAGCTAGACGGTAACTATGCGCGGGCCTGGAACGGTTAGGCAAGGGCGCAGACGCCCCGCCTATCCGTATGGAGTGTTTACTCCTGAGGTTCACCACGTTCGCGAGCAATGGCACGGTAGCCGATATCGTTACGGTAGAAGCAACCCTCCCACTCGATGGCCTTGGCCAGCTCGTAAGCCTTGTGCTGTGCCGCTTCTACGGTGTCGCCCATGGCGGTTGCGCACAACACGCGACCCCCCGAGGTCACCACCTCACCGGCTTGATTGAGTGCAGTACCGGCATGGAACACTTTGCCTTCCAGCTTGGCGGCTGCGTCCAGACCCTGGATGACAGTACCTTTGGCGTAATCGCCAGGGTAGCCGCCGGCGGCCAGCACGATACCCAGGCTCGGGCGCGGATCCCATTGCGCTTCAACCTTGTCCAGCGCTTGAGCCAGAGCCGCTTCAACCAGCAGCACCAGGCTCGATTGCAGGCGCAGCATCACCGGTTGGGTTTCCGGATCGCCGAAGCGGCAGTTGAACTCGATCACTTTCGGGTTACCGGCCTTGTCGATCATCAGCCCTGCGTACAGGAAACCGGTGTAGACGTTGCCTTCTTCGGCCATGCCACGCACGGTTGGCCAGATGACCAGGTCCATGACGCGCTGATGAACGTCAGCGGTGACCACCGGGGCAGGGGAGTAAGCGCCCATGCCTCCGGTGTTCGGGCCGGTGTCGCCGTCGCCGACACGCTTGTGGTCCTGGCTGGTGGCCATCGGCAATACGTTCTTGCCGTCGACCATCACGATAAAGCTGGCTTCTTCGCCGTCGAGGAACTCTTCGATCACCACGCGCGAACCGGCTTCGCCAAAGGCGTTGCCTGCGAGCATGTCACGCACGGCGTCTTCGGCTTCGGCCAGGGTCATGGCAACGATAACGCCTTTACCTGCGGCCAGGCCGTCAGCCTTGATCACGATCGGCGCGCCGACTTTTTGCAGGTAAGCCAGAGCCGGTTCGATTTCGGTGAAGTTCTGGTAGTCGGCGGTCGGGATCTTGTGACGCGCCAGGAAGTCTTTGGTGAACGCCTTGGAGCCTTCCAGCTGGGCAGCGCCAGCGGTCGGGCCGAAGCAGTCCAGGCCACGGGAGCGGAACAGGTCAACCACACCGGCAACCAGCGGGACTTCCGGGCCCACGATGGTCAGGGAAACGTTTTTCTCGGCAAAGTCTGCCAGTTGCTCAAGGGCCAGCACGTCGATGGCGACGTTCTCGCATTTGGCTTCAATGGCGGTGCCGGCGTTGCCCGGGGCAACGAATACTTTGGCGACACGTGGGTCCTGAGCTACTTTCCAGGCCAGTGCGTGTTCGCGGCCACCGCTGCCAATGATCAAAACATTCATTTCAAAAACCTCGGATGACGCTGAATTCTGATGAGCACCACTGAGGTGCCTGAAGGCCGGGCTTTTGTGGGAGCCGGGCTTGCCCGCGATACAGGCACCTCGGTGTTTCAGACACTACCGAGGTGTTGCTGTCGCAGGCAAGCCAGCTCCCACAAAAGCCGGTGCCTACATGGGATCGTGCTGTTAGTGACGGAAGTGGCGCATGCCGGTGAACACCATGGCAATGCCCGCTTCGTCAGCGGCTGCAATCACTTCGTTGTCACGCATCGAGCCGCCTGGCTGGATCACGGCAGTGATACCGGCTTTGGCTGCGTTGTCGATGCCGTCACGGAACGGGAAGAATGCGTCCGATGCCATGACCGCGCCCTGCACTTGCAGGCCGGCGTGTTCAGCCTTGATCGCAGCGATACGGGCCGAGTTTACGCGGCTCATCTGGCCTGCGCCGACACCGATGGTCTGACGACCCTTGGCGTAAACAATGGCGTTGGACTTCACGTACTTGGCCACTTTCCAGGCAAAGATCAGGTCGTTGATCTCTTGCTCGCTCGGGGCGCGCTTGGTCACGACTTTCAGGTCTTCGCTGCCGATCATCTCGATGTCGCGGCTCTGTACCAGCAAACCGCCGTTAACGCGTTTGAAGTCCCAGGCCGGGGCGCGATCTTCGCTCCACTGGCCGCAGGCCAGCAGGCGCACGTTGGCTTTGGCGGCCACGATGGCGCGGGCTTCTTCGCTCACGGACGGGGCGATGATCACTTCAACGAACTGACGCTCGACAATGGCCTTGGCCGTTTCGGCGTCCAGCTCACGGTTGAAAGCGATAATGCCGCCGAAAGCCGACTCGGTATCCGTGGCGTATGCCAGCTCGTAGGCCTGGCGAATGCCGCCTTCGGCGTCCGGGCTGACGGCAACGCCGCACGGGTTGGCGTGCTTGACGATGACGCATGCCGGTTTGACAAAGCTTTTTACACATTCCAGCGCGGCATCGGTATCGGCCACGTTGTTGAACGACAGTTCCTTGCCTTGCAGCTGGGTTGCAGTGGCAATGCTGACTTCGGTCGGCTTGGCTTCAACGTAGAACGCCGCTTTCTGGTGCGGGTTCTCGCCGTAGCGCATTTCCTGGGCCTTGATGAACTGGCTGTTGAAGGTGCGCGGGAACAGGCCGCGGTCTTCGGTGCTCAGTGTTTCAGCGGCCTGGTTCACAGTGCCCAGGTAGTTGGCGATCATGCCGTCGTAGGCGGCAGTGTGTTCGAAGGCCTTGAGCATCAGGTCGAAACGCTGCGCGTAGGTCAGGCCGCCGGCCTTGAGGTTTTCCAGAACATTGGCGTAGTCGCTGGCATTGACCACGATGGCCACGTCTTTGTGGTTTTTCGCTGCCGAGCGAACCATGGTCGGGCCACCGATATCGATGTTCTCGATGGCAGTCGGCAGGTCGCAACCTGGTTTGGAGATGGTGGCTTCGAACGGGTAGAGGTTGACCGCGACCAGGTCGATCGGCTTGATGCCGTGCTCGTTCATGATGTCGTCGTCGATGCCGCGACGGCCCAGGATGCCGCCGTGGATTTTCGGATGCAGGGTTTTCACCCGACCGTCCATCATTTCTGCAAAGCCGGTGTAGTCCGCGACTTCAACAGCGGCCACACCGTTGTCTTGCAGCAGCTTGAAGGTACCGCCAGTGGACAGGATCTCGACGCCGAGGGCTTCCAGTTCACGGGCGAAATCAAGGATTCCGGTTTTGTCGGAAACGCTGATTAGAGCGCGGCGGATCGGCAGGCGGGTAGTCTGATCGGTCATCTCGATTTCCATCAAAAGCAAAGGAGTCAGCAAAAAAGGCGGCCTGTTTTATCAGGACGCCTTTCAGGTTTGATTGAATGCTTACAGCAGATCGTACTGTTTGAGCTTTTTGCGCAAGGTGCCGCGATTGAGGCCCAGCAGCTCGGAGGCCTTGGTCTGGTTGCCCTTGACGTAGTTCATGACGCACTCGAGAAGGGGAGCCTCGACTTCGGAAAGTACCAGGTTGTAGACGTCCGTGACTTCAGCGCCCTCCAGATGGGCGAAATAATTGTGCAGCGCCTTCTCGACACTCCCGCGAAGGGTCTGGCCTTCTTCGCTCGGTGTATTGAGGTGCTGTTTCAAGTTGACGTTGTCGCTCACGGGCGTTGTTCCACTCACTAATGTCTCGGTCATCATCGTCATGCGGCCACCCATCCTTCGTCCCCTGTCACCAGGCTCTTGTGTCGTTCGGCGAAAAACGCCTGAACGTTGGCGCATTGTGCTTCCGTATCTTCCAAACGATTGAAGTGGGCGCGAAACTCCTTGGCGCCCGGCAAGGTTGCCAGATACCACCCGACATGCTTACGGGCGATACGTACGCCCAGCACCTCCCCATAGAAGGTGTGCAATGCAGCCAGGTGCTCTAGCAGAATACGTTCCACTTCGATCATCTCCGGTGCCGGCAGCAGTTGCCCGGTACGCAGAAAGTGATCGACTTCGCGGAAAATCCAGGGCCGCCCCTGGGCCGCCCTGCCAATCAACAGTCCGTCAGCCCCGGTCGCGCTCAGCACGTGCAGGGCCTTTTGGGGTGAATCGATATCGCCGTTGGCAAACACCGGTATCGACACGGCCTGCTTGATCGCGGCAATGGTGTCGTACTCGGCATCACCGGTGTACAGGTCGGCACGGGTTCTGCCGTGCACCGCCAGTGCGCTGATCCCGGCTTGTTCGGCGATCTTTGCCACCGTGATGCCGTTCTTGTTGTCCCGGTCCCAGCCGGTGCGGATCTTCAGGGTAACCGGCACATCAACCGCAGCCACGACGGCCTGCAGGATCTCGTTTACCAGTGCTTCGTCTTTCAGCAACGCGGAGCCGGCGGCCTTGTTGCAGACCTTCTTTGCCGGGCAACCCATGTTGATATCAATAATCTGTGCGCCCAGCTCCACATTGGCTCTGGCGGCGTCTGCCAGCATTTGCGCATCACCGCCGGCGATCTGTACCGAGCGTGGCTCGGGATCACCGTCGTGAATCATGCGCAGGCGCGATTTGCGACTGTTCCAGAGACTCATGTCACTGGTGACCATTTCCGAAACAACCAGGCCTGCACCCATGCGTCGGCAAAGCTGACGAAAGGGCTGGTCGGTGACACCCGCCATGGGGGCGAGAATCAAACCGTTGTTCAATGTATATGGGCCGATGCGTACCGCCGACATAGGACTTCCCTGTTGTGGGGCCGGATCTTGGGAGTTCGAAAAAGGGTTGGCATGATACCCGCTCTCGATGACTGGTTAAAGCTGCAATTGAGTGAATTTTGAACAATAAGCAGCAAGTTTCAAGGGTCAAGCGGCAAGCCGGTGCGCTTTAAACGTGTCGGTTACAGCTTAAAGCTAGCAACTTGTGCGAAACCCGCTCATTCGGGCGAGTGAAAACTCAGGCTGTAGTTCACGGCCTTGGGGCCCGGGTCGAGGATGTCCAGAGCAATGTGGATAGGGGTTTGCGGTGGCATTTCGGCTTTGGCCAAGTCGCCGCTGAGGTATTCGCCAGGTTTAAACCGACGACTGGCGATCATTTTGCCGTTGAGATCGGCAAATCGCAGCTCCAGCAGCGGGAAGGGCTGAGAGAACGGTGCGCGATTGTAGAGGATTGCATCCACCACCAGCGCACCGGCGAATTCCGGATGACTGCGTACCACCAGATTGCTGCTCTTGATCCGGTCGATATCGACCTTGGAGGGCACCGTACAGCCGATCTGCGGGCACAGCTGCTGGAAGATCGGGCGGTACTGGTCCTGGCGTGCCAGTTCGTCGAAGTGGTTGGCAATGTACTGCCCGGCCAGTGCGGCTGCGGCCAGGAGTACCAGCAAGCTCCAGAGCAGGCGTTTGCCCCAGGGCGTACGGCGTTTTTGCCAGTCCAGCTGCAGCGGATCGTCCACCAGATCCATCAGCGGGTCTTCGCCCATGGCCGGTTCATTGCGTTTGCGTCTGTCCTTGCTGACGGGCGCAGGCTCAGGGAGTGCGTCGTCCTCGTCCTCGGTGGCAGACAGTCGTTCGCCTGTCAGCGGCGGTTCGAGGTCGTCGTCCAGGGAAAGCTGAAGCGGCGGGGTATCGTCGGGTTCATCGAGGTCCAGTGACAATGACGGCTCGGTGCGTCCGGTTTGCGCAATCTCGGCGGCTTGCCCGGCAACCTTGGCGGATTCGGCGCGGTCTGCCGCAGATTCGCTGAACAGGCTGTCTGACCACTCACCTTCTTCTGCGTCAGAGGTTTCGCGACGAGCGCTTAGCGACGTGGTTTTGGGCTTGTGCGGTTGGCCAAAGCTTTTGCTGGGCTGGATTTCACGCTCTTCGAGCTTGGCCAGTTCTTCGTCCAGATCCAGATGGTCGAGATCGATCGTGCTGGTCTGCCACGGTGCCGGGTTGACCGGCACGGTTGGGGCAGGTGCTTCGACAGGGGCAGGTTCGATCACTTCGGGTGCGGCGACGACGGGCATCTCCACGGCGGGCGGCTGCCCTGTTTCAGTGCTCTGGTTCAGCAGCTGCTGCGCGGCATTGAACACTTGCAGGCAGGCGCCACAGCGCACCACACCGCGCGCCATGCCCAATTGGGCATGGCTGACGCGAAAACTGGTCTGGCAATGTGGGCACTGGGTAACGAAGCTATCGCTCATGCGGCCATCCGGATTGGGCATGGTTTCATTCTAGCGCCGACGGCCGCTGATGCGCACCCAGCCATCGCGATTGGCAATCGGGTCCAGATCGAAGTCCTGGGCGTAAGCGGCGGCCACTTCTTCGCCCTGTTCGGCGAGGATGCCCGACAGTGCCAGGCGACCACCCGGTTTGACCAGGCTCGACAGTTGCGGGGCCAAAGCAACCAGTGGGCCGGCGAGGATGTTGGCGACCACGACATCGGCCTGCACTTGTGGCATGTCTTGCGGCAGGTACAGCGGGAACAGGGCCGGGTCGATGCCGTTGCGGTTGGCGTTGTCGCGTGAGGCTTCCAGCGCCTGCACGTCGATATCGGTGCCGACGGCTTCCTTGGCTCCCAGCAACAGGGCTGCGATGGCGAGGATGCCCGAGCCGCAGCCGAAGTCCAGCACGTTGCAGTCTTTCAGGTCCTGACCGTCCAGCCATTCCAGGCACAGGGCGGTGGTCGGGTGGGTGCCGGTGCCGAAAGCCAGGCCCGGATCGAGCAGCAGGTTGACGGCATCCGGCTCGGGAGCCGCGTGCCAGCTTGGCACGATCCACAGGCGCTGGCCAAAACGCATCGGGTGGAAATTGTCCATCCAGCTGCGTTCCCAGTCCTGGTCTTCGATCACTTCGGCGTGATGCTCAGGCAGTGGCGAACCGGTCAGCAGTTCCAGATGGGAGAGTACGAGTTCGGCTTCGGTGCCGCCTTCGAACAGTGCCAGCAAATGGGTGTGCGACCACAGCGGGGTGGTGTTGAGCTCAGGTTCGAAGATCGGTTGGTCTTCGGCGTCCATGAACGTAACCGAAACGGCACCGACTTCGAGGAACGCGTCTTCGTAGGTTTCGGCTTGTTCCGGGCTGATGGCGAGGCGTACTTGCAGCCAAGGCATGGCGGGCACCTTTGAAAAATTGGAGTGTGCAGCCGGTCGGGCCGCGAGAAGCGCGCAAGTTTACGCGAGCGTAGGCATGGGGGGTAATCAAAAAACGATGAATGCAACGGATCCCTGGTGGGAGCGGGCTTGCTCGCGATACAGGCGACCTGGTCTGGCAGGTTGGCCCGTGTGAGGTCATCGCGAGCAAGCCCGCTCCCACAAGGGCAGTTACCTGCCTTGCAGAAACAACAAAGCCGCTCGAAAGCGGCTTTGTTGATCAGAATACAAACTTACTGGTTAGCCAGTTTGTGTTCCAGGTAGTGAATGTTGACGCCGCCTTTGCAGAAGCCTTCGTCATTCACCAGATCACGGTGCAACGGGATGTTGGTTTTGATCCCGTCGACCACGATTTCGTCCAGGGCATTGCGCATGCGCGCCATGGCTTCGTCACGGGTCGAGCCCCAGGTGATCAGCTTGCCGATCAGGGAGTCGTAGTTGGACGGAACCTTGTAGCCGCTGTACAGGTGCGAATCGACGCGAACGCCGTTGCCGCCCGGAGCGTGGAAGTGCTTGACCATGCCAGGGCTCGGCATGAACGTCGCCGGGTCTTCCGCGTTGATCCGGCACTCCAGCGAGTGACCGTGAATGTTCACGTCAGCCTGGGTGAAGGACAGCTTGTTGCCGGCTGCGATGCTCAACATCTCTTTGAGGATGTCGATGCCAGTGACCATTTCGGACACCGGGTGCTCTACTTGCACACGAGTGTTCATCTCGATGAAGTAGAAACGACCGTTCTCGTACAGGAACTCGAAAGTACCCGCGCCGCGGTAGTTGATGTCTACACAGGCCTGTACGCAACGTGCCAGAACTTCGGCGCGTGCGGTTTCGTCGATGCCCGGTGCCGGAGCTTCTTCCAGCACTTTCTGGTGACGACGTTGCAGCGAGCAATCGCGGTCGCCCAGGTGGATGGCATTGCCCTGGCCGTCGGAAATGACCTGAACTTCCACGTGACGCGGATTGGTCAGGTATTTCTCGAGATAGACCATCGGGTTGCTGAACCAGGCGCCGGCTTCTTCGCGGGTCTGTTTGGCAGCTTCGATCAGGTCTTCTTCACGGTGCACAACGCGCATACCGCGACCACCACCGCCGCCAGCGGCCTTGATGATTACCGGATAGCCGACTTCACGGCCAATGCGCAATGCGGTTTCAGGGTCTTCCGGCAGCGGGCCGTCAGAACCTGGAACGGTCGGAACGCCTGCTGCGATCATGGCGTGCTTGGCCGATACCTTGTCGCCCATCAGGCGAATGGTGTCGGCTTTCGGGCCGATGAAGGCAAAACCGGATTTCTCGACCTGTTCGGCGAAGTCGGCGTTTTCAGCCAAAAAGCCGTAGCCCGGGTGAATCGCCGTGGCACCGGTCACTTCCGCGGCCGCGATGATGGCCGGAATGTGCAGGTAAGACAGGTTGGCCGGTGCCGGACCGATGCAGACGGTTTCGTCTGCCAGGCCCAGGTGCATCAGCTCTTTGTCGGCAGTGGAGTACACCGCGACAGTCTTGATCCCCATTTCCTTGCACGCCCGCAGGATGCGCAAAGCAATCTCGCCACGGTTGGCGATCAGGACTTTTTCCAGCTTCTGAGGCTTCAACATCGTTGGCTCCCCGTGGTTCAAACGATGGTGAACAGCGGTTGGTCGAACTCAACCGGCTGACCGTTTTCTACCAGGATGGATTCGATAACACCGGCTTTTTCGGCGGTGATGTGGTTCATCATTTTCATCGCTTCCACGATGCAAATGGTGTCGCCGACCTTGACGGTCTGGCCCACTTCAACGAAGGCAGGCGAGGTAGGCGCCGGGGTGCGGTAGAAGGTACCGACCATTGGCGACTTGACCACAAAACCGTTCAGTTTCGGTGCAGCAGGCGCTTCGGTCACGGTGGCAACCGGGGCAACAGCCACTGGCGCTGCAGCAGGCGCTTGCATTGGGGCTGGCGCGTAGTACTGCTGGGCAGGTGTCTTGCTGTGACGGCTGATACGTACGGACTCTTCGCCTTCTTTGATTTCCAGCTCGTCGATGCCGGACTCTTCCAGCAGCTCGATCAGTTTCTTAACTTTACGGATATCCATGAATCGTCAACTCCCAATGGGTCGGTCAGGGGCGTTTAGCTTGTAGTTCAAGCTGTTCCAGGGCGGCCTCCAAGGCCAGTCGATAACCGCTGGCGCCAAGGCCGCAGATCACACCTACCGCAACGTCGGAGAAGTAGGAGTGATGGCGGAAAGGTTCGCGTTTGTGCACGTTAGACAAATGCACTTCGATGAATGGGATGCTCACCGCCAGCAGCGCGTCACGTAATGCCACGCTGGTGTGGGTAAAAGCCGCCGGGTTGATCAGAATAAAATCCACGCCTTCGTTGCGGGCAGCGTGTACGCGGTCGATCAATTCATACTCGGCGTTGCTTTGCAGGTAGAGCAAATGGTGGCCGGCATCACGGGCCCTTTGTTCCAGATCCTGATTGATTTGCGCCAGGGTGGTAGCGCCGTAGACGCCCGGCTCGCGGGTGCCGAGCAGGTTCAGGTTGGGGCCGTGTAGTACCAGGAAAGTCGCCATCTGCTGTTCCTTATTATCTGTGTGCAGTTGTCAGTGCCGGGCGACTATGCCGAAAAGCGGATTCGCTGTCCAGTTAACTGCAATAGCCAGCACGATGACCGATGTTCGCGAAAAGTTTGTGACTGAGGCTCTAGATCTGGTCATTCGCGATCGCAACACGTTCGGCGAAGTCCGCGGCATTGATCTCGCCGATGACCCGTTGGTCACTTATTTCGGCTCCCTCCTTGCCGAAGAACATCAGTGCCGGAGGGCCGAACAATTTGTAGTGATCGAGCAGGGCGCGTTGTTCGGCATTGCTGGCAGTCATATCGAAACGCACCAGTCGGTAACCCTTGAGCAGATCCAGCACCCTGGGGTTATTCAGCACCTCATGTTCGATCACTTTGCAACTGATGCACCAGTCGGCGTACCAGTCCAGCAACAGTGGTTGCCCAGCGGCTTTGGCCTGGGCCAGTGCGCTGTCCAGTTCGGCCGGGGTGCTGACAGTGAGCCATTGGCCTGCTGGTACTGCAGAACCATTTGCGGCGCTGGCAACCGGTTGGGAATGGCCGATGGGGTTGAGCGGATCGCTCTGACCGCTCAGGGCGCCAAACCAGCAGGCCAGGGCATAGATCAGTAAAAACAGGCCCAGCAGTTGAGCCAGACGCTGGCGCGGGGCTTTGCTGGTGAACTCGAGGGTGCCAAGGAACAAACTGACACCCGCCGCCAGCGCGCCGATCAGCAGCAGCGTGACCGGCCCGGGCAGCACGCGGCTGAGCAGGCCGATTGCCAGGCCGAGCAGCAGTACGCCAATCGCGTTTTTCACACTGACCAGCCACGGTCCGCTTTTTGGCAGCCAGGCCGCACCACCGGTTGCGACCAACAGCAACGGTGCGCCCATCCCCAGGCCCAGGGCGAACAGCTTCAAGCCGCCACCCAGCGCATCGCCACTGGCGCTGATGTACAGCAGCGCCCCGGCCAGCGGCGCCGATACACAAGGAGAAACCAGCAGGCTGGAGACCACGCCCAGCACCGCCGCGCCCCACAGCGAGCCACCCTGGGTGCGATTGGCGACACGGTCGAGGCGATTGCTGATGGCTTGCGGCAGTTTCAGTTCAAATACACCGAACATGGCGAGGGCGAAAATGGCGAAGAACAGTGCGAAAGGCACCAGCACCCACACCGATTGCAAACGTGCCTGCAAATTGAGTTGCGCACCGAACATGCCCATCAAGGCGCCCAGCAGGGCAAAGCAGGCCGCCATCGGCAACACGTAGGCCAGCGACAGGCTGAAACCGCGCAGCCCGCCCACCTGGCCGCGCAACACCACGCCCGACAGAATCGGCAGCATCGGCAGTACGCAGGGAGTAAATGTCAGGCCCAGGCCAGCGAGGAAAAACAGCGCCAGTTCGCGCCAGCTCCACGCTGTTGCCGGTTCGCCGGTGCTGGTGGCTGTGCCGCCATCGATGCTCAGGCGCTCGGTTTCCGGCGGGTAGCACAGGCCCTTGTCGGCACAGCCCTGGTAGGTGACCACCAGAGTGAAGGGGCGCTGGTCTTTGGCCGGGCGCGGGATATCGACGTCAAGAATGCCGTGATAGACCTCGACATCGCCAAAGTACTCATCGTGTTTGGCTTCGCCGGGGGGCAGTTGCGCGGTGCCCAGGGCGATATCGGCGGGTTCGGTCTTGAAGGCGAACTTGTGCCGGTACAGGTAATAGCCTTCGGTGGGCACGAAGCGCAGCTTGATCGACTCGGGTGTGCTGCTGATGAGGTTGAGCTTGAAGGCTTCGCGTACTGGCAGAAAGTCGCTGCTGTTGTTGATGGCGCCCAGGGTTGCGCTGGGGCGGTTATCCAGCAAGCCCGCGCCCATGGCAGGCACGGCAAACAGCAGACACAGGAGCAAAAGCAGGCGGCGCATAGGAATCTCGCAAATCAAACGTGCGGGCATGATAGCGCGGTGCATGGATTGGGTGCAGCAACCCCTGTTGTAGGCGGAAGTTGTGGGAGCGGGCTTGCTCGCGATGCGGGCGGCACGGTCTGCCTGCATGACCGCAGTGATGCAATCGCGGGCAAGCCCGCTCCCACAGGGTGTGCGGGGTTACACCCGGAAGGCCTGTACCGCGGTGTTGAGCTGCGAGCCCAGTTCGAGCAATTGCTGGCTCTGGTCGCGGGCAATGCCGATACGTTGCAGGTTTTCGTCCCCCAGTACGTGAATCCGTTCACCGTGATCGCGGATCTCACCGACCGCCCCCGTCTGCTGCGCGGTAACGTCGGCGATGCGTACGGCGGTAGTGGAGATGGTGGCAATCGCCCCGACAATTTCATCCAGTGCCCCATCTGCGTCCTGGGCTTGCTGGGCGGTGGCCCGGGCGTGGGTCACTTGTGCGCGGATGCCCTCAACCGATTGGCGGGCGGCCAGTTGCAGGCCGCCAATCAGGGTCTGGATTTCGTTGGTCGCGCCTGCGGTGCGCTGTGCCAGCGAGCGCACTTCTTCCGCGACCACGGCAAAGCCGCGGCCCATTTCACCGGCGCGGGCCGCTTCGATAGCGGCATTCAGGGCCAGCAGGTTGGTCTGGTCGGCAATCGATCGAATCACCGTCAACACGCCACCGATGGTGGCCGATTCTTCGGCCAGGCGTTCGATGGTTTGCGCGTTACCTTGTACTTCACCGACCAGGGCATGCAGCCCGGTCAGGCTCTGGCCAATCACCCGTTGCCCCTGGGCCACCGCAAGGC
>NZ_WIWL01000205.1:0-29997 GCF_009600105.1 Pseudomonas sp. FSL R10-0056 | reverse complement strand
CCATCTTGGCCTCCTGGCTTTAATGGCGGTGTATTTTACAGAAAATCGTATTTCTTGGGTTTACGTACAGAGCCTAGGACCTAATGGTGCAGGCAAGACCACGTTCTTTGATATTTTATGCGGTTTAAAAAAACCAGATAATGGCCAGATCACAAACCCTTTTACTCAACAACTTTATTTATCTCAAACGCTAATGACACCTCCCGCGTTGCGCATGTTTGACATTTTCAAAATGACGGCCTTACTCTGCTCGCCCGCCCCCATTAACAAATGCCATATACAAGAGAAGCTGGCCCGTTGGAGCCCTCGAATCCTTGACCGCTACAACGAGATCTGGAGCAAAAAATCCTCTCTGTGCAGTTACGGTGAAAAACGCTGGTTCTTCACCGTTTCACTGCTGTCGATCGCAGCTGATTTCTACATTTTGGATGAACCCACTGCAGGGGTAGATCCGGAATTTCGCTTTCATATCTGGCAATGCCTGCGCGGTGCGGCACAGGACGGGGCGGCAATCCTTGTGTCCTCGCACAATGTCGATGAAATCAGCGAAAACTGCCAAGGCTTTTACATGATCAGCCAACAGAAATTCCTACACTTTGAAGACGGTGAAGCGTTCAAATATCACTATCAGGCCAGCACCCTCGATCAAGCCTTTATCAAGGCCGCATGTGGGGCTGACATGCACAAGTCATCACAACCCATCAGACCGTGATTCGCAGATTTTCTTGACCCCGATCACCCCCTGTACCACCCAACTGCGTTACAGGCGTGCAAAGCCAGCAAAACCGGGGCAGAACCTCGGGTGCAGCCGATTGTCGCAGGCCGCCTGAAGGCGCCATCTGATCCGGTTTTAATTCAAATAACTGAGTCTGTTATGCAAACAGTTCGCTGGGCATAGTGCTCGGGCCTGATGGAGGCTGATGAGCGAAAGACCATGAGCGAACAAATTCCCGTCCAGATACTTGAATCATTTGAGGCTCCCCGACCAAGAGCCGCAAAAACCAATAACAAGTCCAGCGACAACCTGATTCATACCCGCAGTTTCACCGGCCTGTTTCGCACCCTGCGAATCGTGGGAGCAGGCCTGTTGTTTTTACTGTTCTTTGGCACCGTATGGCTCAACTGGGACGGCCGTCAGGCAGTGCTGTGGGACTTGTCTGAAAGCAAGTTTCATATATTCGGCGCGACCTTCTGGCCGCAGGATTTCATCCTGCTTTCGGCACTGCTGATCATTGCCGCCTTTGGCTTGTTTGCAATCACGGTATTTGCCGGGCGCGTATGGTGTGGCTACACCTGCCCGCAGAGCACCTGGACCTGGCTGTTTATGTGGTGCGAAAAGATCACCGAAGGTGACAGAAACCAGCGCATAAAGCTGCAAGCAGCGCCCTGGCGCCTGAACAAGATCCTGCGCCGAACGGCCAAGCACTCGTTGTGGCTGGCCATCAGCGTGATGACGGCACTGACCTTTGTCGGTTATTTCACCCCGGTACGGCCACTGGCCACAGAGCTGCTGACCCTGGAGATCGCCGGTATCAGCCTGTTCTGGATGCTGTTTTTCACCGGCGCCACCTATATCAGCGCCGGCTGGCTGCGCGAGGCAGTGTGCATGCACATGTGCCCGTATGCACGGTTCCAGAGCGTGATGTTCGACAAGGATACGCTGGCCATTTCCTATGATGTGGCCCGTGGCGAAAACCGCGGCCCGCGCAAACGCGGGGTCGAGCCCAAGCAGGCCGGGTTGGGTGATTGCATCGATTGCTATATGTGTGTGCAGGTATGCCCTACCGGGATCGATATCCGCGACGGCCTGCAGATGGAATGCATCGGCTGCGCGGCCTGTATCGATGCCTGCGACTCGGTGATGGAGAAAATGGGTTACGCTCCGGGCCTGGTGCGTTATACCTCCGAGCACGAATTGCAAGGCGGCAAGACCCATCTGCTGCGTCCGCGCCTGATCGGCTATGCCGTGGTGCTGCTGGTGATGATCGGCGCGCTGGTGATGGCCCTGAATATGCGCACCATGGTGTCCCTGGATGTGATCAAGGACCGCGGCCTGTTCCGTGAAAACAGCCAGGGCCAGATCGAGAATATCTACAGCCTGAAAATCATCAACAAGACCCAGGAGCCGCAGCACTACCGGGTTTCGTTGCAGGACGGCGAGGCGTTCCAGTTGCAGGGTAAAACCGAACTGACCCTGGCCCCCGGCGAGATTGTCGATGTACCGGTATCTGTAGCCCTGCTGGCCGAGCGCCCGAAAAGCAGCTCGCAGACCATCGAGTTTGTGGTCACCGACACCGACGAACCGGGCGTGCGCAGTGTGGCCAAAAGCCGTTTTGTTGCCCCGCTGAACCGTTAAGCTGCAAATACTTTGTGTGGGAGCGGGCTTGCTCGCGACAGGATCGCTGCGGTGTCTCAGGCAAATCGCAGTCAGGCCATCGCGAGCAAGCCCGCTCCCACACCCTTGCCCCGCCAGTAACCCAACGCCGGACCGAGCCTTATTCCATGAAACGCTACGAAAAATTTGCCGACGATATTGCCGAACTGATTCGCTCCGGGGTGCTCGGCCCCGGCCAGCGCGTGCCTTCGGTGCGCTATGCCAGCCAGACCTACGGCGTCAGCCCCTCGACGGTTTTTCAAGCCTATTATTTGCTGGAGCGTCGCGGTCTGATCCGGGCCAAGCCGCGCTCAGGCTATTTCGTCAACACCCATGCACCCAGTCCGTTTTGCGAGCCGGTGTTCAGCAGCCACGTCACCGAGTCCACCCAGGTGGATGTCAGCGCCCTGGTGTTTTCGGTGCTGGACTCGATCAAGGATCCGCACACCGTACCCTTTGGCTCGGCCTTCCCCAGCCCGATGCTGTTCCCTTTGCAACGCCTGGCCCGCTCGATGGCCACCGCCAGCCGCGAAATGGACCCGCGCATGGTGGTGACCGACATGTCCCCCGGCAACCCGCAATTACGCCGGCAAATCGCCCTGCGCTATATGGTCGGCGGGCTGATGCTGCCGATGGAGGAACTGCTGATCACCAATGGCGCGCTGGAGGCCCTCAACCTGTGCCTGCAGGCCGTCACTGAGCCCGGTGATCTGGTGGCCATCGAAGCCCCGGCGTTCTACGCCTGCCTGCAAGTGCTGGAACGGCTCAAGCTCAAGGCCGTGGAAATCCCGGTGCACCCGCGAGATGGCATCGACCTCGGCGTGCTGGCACAAACCCTTGAGCGCCACCCGATCAAGGCCGTGTGGTGCATGACCAGCTTTCAGAACCCGATTGGCGCGACCATGCCAGAGGCCAAGAAACAGGCACTGGTGAAGTTGCTGAGTGACCATCAGGTGCCGTTGATCGAAGACGATGTGTATGCCGAGCTGTATTACGGTCAGCACCCGCCAAAGCCGGCCAAGGCGTTTGATACCGAAGGGCTGGTGATGCATTGCGGCTCGTTTGCCAAAAGCCTGGCGCCGGGCTATCGCATTGGCTGGGTGGCTGCGGGGCGTTACGCGCAGAAAATCGAACGGCTTAAACTGATGACCTCGCTGTGCGCCTCCATGCCGGCCCAGGCGGCGATTGCCGACTATTTGCAACATGGCGGCTATGACCGCCACCTGCGTAAATTACGCTATGCCCTGGAGGAGCAGCAAAGCGCGATGCTGGCAGCGATAGGGCGTTATTTCCCGGCACAAACCCGGGTCAGCCAGCCATCGGGAGGGTACTTTCTGTGGCTGGAGCTGCCCGAGCAAATGGACTCGCTCAAGCTGTTTCAGATGGCGTTGGCACAAGGTATCAGCATTGCGCCGGGGCCGATCTTCTCGGCTACCCAACGTTTTAGAAACTGCATCCGCCTGAACTACGGCAGCCCATGGGACGCTGCCTGCGAAAAGGCCATGGAGACCCTGGGCAAGATCGTCAAATCGTTCACTTGATGCCCTCGTTCCTTCGGCAGTGGCTACAAAGTCTGAAGGACATTTCAACTGTGGGAGCGAGCAGGCGCGCTTCCACAGGGAGGGTTGACCGGCAACAGCGTATCTACAGGGATCGCAATCTCACCCCGGCATACAGGTGAAGTCCGCCGTGTGGGCCACTTCCTTGCCGTGGCCATCCACCAGGCGTGCACTCACTTCAGGCCCCAGGCTCGATTCGATCAATTCGTAATGCTCACCCGCTTTAAACCCGCTGTAGTTGACCTTGCCCTGGCAATCGACCTGGTTTTCATCACCCGTGGCACCTTCATACAGGGTCACGTCCAGCCGGTGGGCACCAGGCGTGACTTCAAAATAGCGGCCATCATTGATGCTTTTGCCGTCTACGCGCTCGGCCATCAGGTCACTGTTGCCCTCTTCTTTCAGTCCGATCCAGGCTTCGCCAGGGTCCTGCTTGGGCATGGGCCCTGCACAAGCCGACAGCAACAGCACCAGGCTCAGGGACGGAATCAGCAGAAGCGGTTTAAGGTTCATCGCAGTCGAGCCTCGAAACAATAGAGTAGGCCGCAAGCTTGCGGCCCCTCGCGCCTTGCGCCAAATGAATGAAAATGAAGGGAATTTCAGCCCTTTCCTAAAGGATCCTTCACGTTGCTGAAAGCTGAACGTTAGGTTTGAGCGGTGAGACTGCCGAGGTTTGCAATTCCACTCCTCGGAGGTTCTGGCATGCTCGGGCTGGTAAAGACCGCACTGCACAAGCCGTACACGTTTATCGTGCTGGCGATTTTCATCTGCATCATCGGGCCGCTTGCCGCTGTGCGGACCCCTACTGATGTATTTCCTGATATTGGCATTCCGGTAGTCGCCGTGGTCTGGCAATACACCGGCCTGGCACCTGCCGACATGGCCGGCCGGGTGATCTACACCTACGAACGCTCGCTGAGTACCACGGTCAACGACATCGAACATATCGAGTCGCAGTCATTGCCCGGCATGGGCATCGTGAAAATTTTCTTCCAGCCCGGCGTCGATATTCGCACCGCCAACGCGCAAGTGACCGCCGTGTCACAGACCGTGCTCAAGCAGATGCCGCCGGGGATTACCCCGCCACTAATCCTTAATTACAGCGCGTCCACGGTGCCGATCCTGCAACTGGCGTTCTCCAGCCCGACACTTTCGGAAGCCAAAATCCGCGACCTGGTGCAGAACAATATCCGCCTGCCCCTGAGCGCCCTGCCGGGCCTGGCCATGCCGACGCCGATGGGTGGCAAACAGCGTCAGATCACCCTCGACCTTGACCCCCAGGCACTGGCTGCCAAAGGCCTGTCCGCACAGGATGTGGGCAATGCCCTGGCAGCGCAAAACCAGATCATCCCGGTGGGCACCGCCAAGCTTGGCACCTATGAATACACGGTGTTGCTCAACAACAGTCCCAAGGCCATCGACGAACTCAATGACCTGCCGATCAAGACCGTCAATGGCGCGCTGATCACCATCGGCCAAGTGGCCCACGTACGTGACGGCTCGCCGCCGCAAACCAATATCGTGCGCGTCGACGGCCATCGTGCGGTGCTGATGCCGGCGCTGAAAAACGGCAATATCTCGACCCTGTCGATCGTCGACGGTATTCGCGCAATGCTGCCGCGCATCAACGAAACCTTGCCGCCGTCACTGAAAACTTCGTTGCTGGGCGACGCTTCGGTATTCGTCAAGCAATCGGTGGGCAGCGTGGCCCAGGAAGGCATCATTGCCGCCCTGCTGACCAGCGCGATGATTCTGCTGTTCCTCGGCAGCTGGCGTTCCACCCTGATCATTGCCGTGTCGATCCCCCTGGCCGTGCTGTCGGCCATCGCCCTGCTGGCCCTGAGCGGGCAAACGCTCAACGTCATGACCCTTGGCGGGCTGGCGCTGGCCGTGGGGATTCTGGTGGACGATGCCACAGTAACCATCGAGAACATTAACTGGCACCTCGAGCAAGGCAAGTCGGTGCGCGATGCGATCCTGGACGGCGCCAAGCAGATTGTCGGCCCGGCGTTCGTGTCGCTGCTGTGTATTTGCATCGTGTTTGTGCCGATGTTCATGTTGCAGGGCATTGCTGGCTATCTGTTCCGGCCGATGGCGCTGTCGGTGATTTTCGCCATGGGCAGTTCCTTTATTCTGTCGCGCACTCTGGTGCCGACCCTAGCGATGTTTCTGCTTAAGCCACATGTGCCGGAACAAGGTTCAGGGCATCACCCGGAAGACGGCTACATCAACCATCACGAGGGCGATCAGCACACCCGCCAGCACTCGGCACCAGTGCGTGCACTGCTGAGCTTTCAGGTGGGATTCGAGCGCCGTTTTTCGGCAGTACGGGACGCTTACTACGCCGTACTGGAACTGGCCCTGGCCAATCGCAAACGCTTTCTGCTGGGTTTTATGGCCTGTGTACTGGCCTCCTTTGCCTTGCTGCCAAGCCTGGGCCAGGACTTTTTCCCGGCCACCGATGCCGGTGCCCTGGCCTTGCATGTGCGCTTGCCGCTGGGCACGCGCATCGAAGAAAGCGCTGCGGACTTCGATCGCATCGAGTCACGGATTCGAGAAATCATCCCGGCCGAGCAACTGGACACAGTGATCGACAATATCGGCATTCCGCTTAGCGGCATCGATATGGCCTACAGCAGCAGTGGCACTATCGGCCCGCAGGACGGCGATATTCAGGTGACTCTAAAAGAAGGCCACAGCCCGACGGCTGACTATGTAAAACGCTTGCGAGAAGCCTTGCCGGAGAGTTTCCCCGGCAGCCAGTTCGCCTTTATGCCTGCAGATATCAGCACCCAGATCCTCAATTTCGGAGCACCGGCTCCGCTGGACGTGAAAATTTCCGGGCGTGATGACGAGGCCAACCGCGCCTATGCCCTGGAGCTGCAACGTCGCCTGCAACATGTACCGGGAATTGCCGACCTGCGTATTCAGCAGTCGGTGGGTTACCCGTCGCTGCAGGTCAAGGTGGACCGCCTGCGCGCCAATGGCCTGGGGATTACCGAACGGGATGTGACCAACAGCATGGTGGCCTCCCTGGCGGGCAGCTCCCAGGTGGCACCGACCTTCTGGCTCAACCCGCAGAACGGTGTGTCTTATGGTGTGGTAGCCGCAACGCCGCAGTATCGTCTGGACAGCCTGCCGGCCCTCGAAGCCCTGCCCGTGACCGGCAGTAACGGCCAGTCACAAATCCTGGGCGGGCTGGCGACTATCAGCCGTGTGCAAAGCCCGGCCGTGGTCACTCACTACAACATTCAGCCGACGCTGGACCTCTACGCCAATATTCAGGGTCGCGATCTGGGCTCGGTGGCGGCCGATGTGCAAAAAGTGATTGATGGCGCAGCCAACCTGCGGCCCAAAGGCGCAATCATCAGCCTTCACGGCCAGATCGATGCCCTGCATGAAGCCTTCAGCGGTCTGAGCTTCGGCCTGCTCGGCGCGGTGGTGCTGATCTACTTGCTGATCGTGGTCAACTTCCAGTCGTGGCTCGATCCGTTCGTGATCATCACTGCCCTGCCCGCGGCCCTGGCCGGGATTGTGTGGATGCTGTTTCTCAGTGGCACCTCGCTGTCGGTGCCCGCCTTGACCGGGGCTATTTTGTGCATGGGGGTGGCTACCGCCAACTCGATCCTGGTGGTGAGCTTCTGCCGCGAACGCCTGGCCGAACATGGCGACGCTCTCAAGGCCGCAATGGAAGCGGGCTATACACGTTTCAGACCCGTGTGCATGACTGCACTGGCGATGATGATCGGCATGCTCCCGCTGGCCTTGTCAGAAGAACAGAACGCCCCCCTGGGACGCGCCGTTATTGGCGGTCTGATGCTAGCCACCGTTGCCACCCTGCTGTTCGTGCCCGTGGTCTTTAGCCTGGTGCACGGCCGTGAAAAAAATCGAGCTGCTGCTGGAGAAACTTCCCATGTCGTCTGATCAAAAACCCTCGCGCAAGCGCTTGATATACCTGGGCATCGGTGGCCTGACCCTGGCCGCCTTGCTGGTCGCCAATGGGCTGGCCGCCCGCAGTCGCCATGAGCACGCGGTGAGCCAATGGACCGAAGCGGCCGCACTGCCGATTGTCAACGTATTCCAGCCCCTGCAGAACGCCCATGGCGATACCCTGCGCCTGCCCGCGCATCTGGAGGCCTGGAGCAAGGCGCCGATCCATGCCCGGGTCAACGGCTACCTGCAAAGCTGGCAAACCGACATTGGCAGCAAGGTCAAGGCCGGGCAGGTCCTGGCGGTTATCGACAGTCCGGATCTGGATCAGCAACTGGCGCAGACCCGCGCCCATATGCTCCAGGAGCAAGCCAACGCCCGGCTCGCGGCCACCACGGCCACACGCTGGCAAAATCTGCTGGCAAGCCATTCGGTGTCGCGCCAGGAGGCTGACGAAAAGCTGTCCAATGCTGCCGCCGCCAAGGCCAATGCCCAAGCCGCTGAGGCGGATTACGCACGACTGTCGACGCTGGAAGCCTACAAGACCATTCGCGCACCTTTTGCCGGCACCATCACCGCGCGCAATACCGATATCGGCCAGTTGATCAAGGCCGACACCGACAGCGATACCGAGCTGTTCGATCTTGCCGACACGCACCAACTGCGCCTGTATGTGCCGGTGCCACAGAACTACGCCAGCGTGATCCGCCCCGGCATGCAGGTACAACTCAGTGTGCCGGAACATCCGGGGCAAATGTTCAACGCAAAATTGATTGGCAACTCGACAGCAATTGACCAGCGCTCCGGTACCCTGATGGCCCAGTTCGTCGCCCTCAACCCCGGTGACGCGCTGATGCCCGGCGACTATGCCGAGGCGCTGCTGTCGATTCCGGCCGATACCCATGGCGTCAGTATCCCGGCCAGCGCCCTGATTTTCCGTGCCCAGGGCACACAGGTGGCAGTGCTCGACAAGGCCCGGCATGTGCATTTGCAAACGATCCATATCGGCCTTGATCTGGGCGAACGACTGGTGATCGATCAAGGCCTTACGGCCACCGACACCGTCATCGACAATCCGCCCGACGCCTTGCGCGAAGGCGACTCGGTCAAGCTGGCCGACGCAGGAGCCCCCCATGCAGCCAAGGCTTAAACGCAGCGCCCTGTTACTGACCCTGGCGTTGCAGGGTTGCTCACTGGCACCAGGCTACAAGGCACCCGACCTCAAGTTGCCCGAGCACTACCGTGAGCAAACCAGCGACGGCCCGTGGCACAGCGCGCAACCTGCCGATCAGCTCTCACCACAGTGGTGGCGGGTATACCAGGATGAACGCCTGAACAGCCTGCAACAGCAGTTGCTCAAGGCCAATCCGGATCTGGCCGCGGCACTTGCCCACTTCGATGCGGCGCAGGCGTATGCCAGCCAGTTGCACGCTGGGCTGTTCCCACAAATTACCGCCAGTGGCCAGCCGTTGCGCCAGCGTCAATCGGACAACCGTCCATTGCGCGGCAGTACCCAGCCATCGGTCTACAACAGCAATACGGCGGGGTTTGCGTTGAATTTCGACCTCGACCTGTGGGGCAAAATCCGCAATCAGGTGGCGGCGGGCGATGCTCAAGCCCAGGCCTCGGCGGATGACCTGGCCGTCGCGCGTTTGAGCCTGCAACGCCAATTGGCCAGCCTGTATGTGCAACTTGACGGGCTGGATGCGCAGCAGCAAATCCTCACCCGCTCGCTGGATGATTACGCTCAGGCCCTGCAACTGACCCGCTCGCGCTATCAGGGGCAGATCGCCTCGGAACTCGACCTGACCCGTGCCCAAAGCCAACTGGCAGAAGCCGAGGCGCAGCTGGATGACGTCCGCGCCCAACGCAACCTGACCGAACACGCCATCGGTGAACTGGTGGGCGAACCTGCCAGCAACTTTCAGCTGGTGGCCAACACGCAAACGCTAAACCTGCCTGATCAACCGCGCACCCTGCCCAGTACCCTGCTGCAACG
The DNA here is from genome assembly GCF_009600105.1 of Pseudomonas sp. FSL R10-0056. Taxonomy (NCBI): domain Bacteria; kingdom Pseudomonadati; phylum Pseudomonadota; class Gammaproteobacteria; order Pseudomonadales; family Pseudomonadaceae; genus Pseudomonas; species Pseudomonas sp. FSL R10-0056. The sequence continues at coordinate 20,135 of NZ_WIWL01000205.1, read as the reverse complement.
GCGCCCCGACATCGCCGCGGCCGAGCGCCGGGTTTTCGCCGCCAACGCCGGGATCGGCGTAGCCAAGGCCGCCTGGTACCCGGACTTCAGCCTGACCGGCCTGCTTGGCGGGCAAACCCAGGGTAGCGGCAATTTGCTGTCTGCCGGTAACAGGTTCTGGGCGTTGGGGCCGTTGGTCAACCTGCCGATTTTTGACGGCGGCAGGCTCGATGGCCAGGAACGCCAGGCCAGGGCCGAATTTGCAGAAGCATCAGCCCATTACCGTAGCCAGGTGCTGCACGCGGTGCGTGAAGTTGAAGACAACCTCGCCCAGCTGCGAGACCTGCAACAGGAAAGCCTCGATGAACAGGCCGCAGCCAACGCCGCCGAACACACCCGGGCAATCGCCACCCACAGCTATGAAGCCGGCGCGGTGAGTTACCTGGACGTAGTCACCGCACAGACCGCCGCCCTGCAGGCCCAGCGCCAGGTGCAGGCATTGCACACCCGACAGTTACAGGCCAGCGTAGGGTTATTGACGGCGTTGGGGGGTGGTTGGCAGGGCTGACGCCCTGCGCATCAGTGGGAGCAGGCTTGCCCGCGATGGCAACACCGCGATTTGCCTGACAGAACGCAGTGCTTGCATCGCGGGCAAGCCCGCTCCCACAGGTTGGGGCGTCTGTCTTATTTCTTCTCTTGTAGATAGATCCCGGCTGCTTCCATTTCACGGATTCGAGCGTAATCGGCTTCGATCTGCGCCAGATCGGTATGAACCAGATAAACAGTGCCCGGCTGACTGAATACGTCCCGGGTAGGCGCAATTCGCTGACCATTTTCGACGTAGAACACCACCTCGAAAAAAGACGCCAGGCTGCGCAATTGCTGCACAAATGCCCCGGTACAGAAAACACCTTCCGAATGATTGATCAGGCACACATTGTAAGTGTGCCTGGACAGTACATAGTCCTGATTGCCGGCCAGTAGCTGCTCAAACTCAAGGGGCCGAGTGATGGACAGTGCACATGCATCAATCTGTCCAAGACCGGTGGTCAGCGCCGAGACACCGGGCCTTAGAATTCCGTCTGTACGTGCTGCAATCTCCACCAGTTTTGGCCCGTCCTCGGTGTACATAACCTCGGCATGGCTGGGGCCATTACGGATACCCAGGCACTTCACCACCTTGCGGGTATAGGCCACCAACTCGGCATACGGAGCGTCGGTGCAAGCAAGCAGTTGATCGATGTCATATACGATGCTGCCTGTTTCCAGCACACGCTTGGTGTATTTCACCACCTCTGTGACCAACTGATACCCATTCAAGGACACCATATTGACGACATACTCCGTGCCCACCAAATACTCCTGAAGTAGCACCTGGCTGTTTTCGAGACTCAACTTGTTGCGCGTACCCAACAGCGCCTTGAATGCCTCCTTGCACGCTGCCAGATCGCGGCAAATATAAACCCCGTCCGCCCCTGCGCTTTCCAGGGGTTTTACGACTAGCGGAAACCTGCCATGGGCAGCCACCCAGTCTTTACCGTCGCTCCACGTATCCACTGCGCACTGGGCAGGGGCGGATAAACCGGCTTCGGTAACGCACTGAATCATCTCGTATTTGTTTCTGCGAGCCCTGCTCCTGGAAAACTCATTGGCGTAATCCAGCCCCAACTGTTCATTCAACAGATCGGCCAAAAACACCCCGCTTTCTGCCCCGGCAATAATAACATCGGGATTAAAATGCCTGAGCTCCGCCAACGTGAACGTCGTATCCGTATGAACGAGGGATCGCTCGTAAATAGACGAATCAAATCCGACATAATAATAGCCATCGAGATCAGAACTGGACACAACATGAAATAAAGCACATTCATTTTCGTACAATTTCTTTGACAGGAATTTACCCGACGAAAATCCGTCAACCACTACAACTCTTATCATTTCGCACCTCGCCTGTTTGATATAGCCAGCCAGGCCAGCAGTCCAACAATAAGACAGACGGCCAGGATGCTCGGCATTGAAATCGCCACCCGCGAATCTAGGTATTGAAGTAGCAAGGTAAAAACCGGCAACGTCAGCAATACAAATGACACCGCTATTGGACTGAGATGAAAAATGGTTTTTTGAATAAGGTAGACAGGCAACAGATGGCCGACGATAACCAGAACTGACAGCGGCAAGATCCACTGGGGGGCGAGACTGAATGAGGTGTCGCTGAAGCTGATAAACAGGCTGCAAACAACTACCATCATGATGCTCCTCACAGCCAGAATATCATAAGTTTTCCAACGACAATAAAACATCTTTTTGGAAACAATCGTATAAAATACCGTGCCCATTGCACACAGCACTACACTGACAATACCGATAATTCTCTGTTCTATGGAAGTCGAAGAAATACCACTTTCCCCGACCAAAGACTGAAACAGCATTATGGCAACCGAGAGCAATACCAGTCCGGCAATCAGGGTTTCGAGTGCAGTGGCCTTGCCAGCACCTTTTACAAAGCTCGACACCAGCAAAGTCAATGCTGGGCCGCAGGCTACTGAGGCTACCCCTACTACCGCTGGTTCCAGAAATCGCAGGGCATAAAAAAGACCGCCCCAATTCAACAATACCGACAGATTGATCCATACCACCAATGGCCAGTCTTGCTGGATCTTGTCCATCAAGCTATGCCTGCCTGCACGGAGGCTGTACATCATAAACAATGCAGCAGACGAAACAAAGCAATAGAAAACAACCACCAGGGTATCAAGTACCTGCGTTATAAACGCGACATACACGTCAAAGGCGGCGCTGATAAAACAAAAGAACAACCCTAATATAACACCCAAGTTTTCAGGCTTCATAGACAACCCTTCCTACTTACTTCCCCTCACGCCTAGCGAGCTTTTCTGGATCAGTCCAACACCCGAACCCTATCTTCAGACAATACAATCCTAACGAGCGTTTTAACTGCAACACCCGTACTATTCAAAACCTGCTCCCTACCATTATTTTGTACTTTCTCTACTGCACACACGACATCGACCACTTCAGCCCCACTACGCCGAACAGCCTCCACCAACGATATAACAGCACCTCCCGTACTCAGAGTATCATCGACAATGACCACTCTATCACCCGCAACAACTCCATTAAGGTAAAGCTTCCCTTGATAATATTCTGATTCAAGATCCACACACACATCATTCACATCTTCAAGGCTATATGTGTACCATCGTGCAATAGCCATTGGAATACCCGTCAATATGGAGACTGCTGTCGCCAGCGGTGCGCCCTTATCTTCCTCCGTCACTATTTTATCAACATGCCAATCCATGACCTCAATGACACCACGTGCCGCTTCGAGGAGCACCTCCGGCCTCAAAGCCGGCAGCTGATCCGTAAATTCATTTACTGTAATTCTTGTTGCCCCCACACTAACTACTTTAGCTCTCTCATATACCTCTTTCAGCAGCATCATTTGACCTCCGTATACGCTGGATAAACCCCATCCCAACAGCTCTTGTACTTCCATGCACTATCAAAAAAAAGCGTGACGATATTTAAACCTCTTTGCGTAGCCGCTATCTTTTCACACACTAACAAGTTGGCACCACACGTCGGCCCTATGCCATATTCATTTTTTGACACAAACAACCCCATCTGTTCCCAGGCTTCATCACCATCCACGACAACCACTTCGTCGATCAAGTTAGGGGTTGTATTAATCGACAACACACCTGCTCCCAGCCCCATAAGATTATGCGACCGATGCTCAAACTCAAGCCCTTGCCTTGCGGCATACAATGGAGCAGAAGCATCCACCTCAATACCGACTGTTTTAATATCTCTATAATGCCGCTTCAAGACTTCAGCAATACCCGAGAACGTGCCTCCAGTACCTAAAGAACACACGAAATAATCCGGTACAACTTTGTACTCACCAAGCGCTTTGACAATCTCCTCTCCGCAGGTATGCCAGGCCAACTTATTAAGTAGCGTGCTCGACTGATCCAAGAAATAGACCTCACTAGAATTTTTACTTTTCACATACTCTTTAGCTGCATCAACGGCCCCTACCAAAAATCTTTCTTTGGGGGTTTCGACCACATGTGCTCCATACGCTCTTATTTGCTCTTTACGTTCACATGTCATCCCTTCCGGCATGAATATTTTGATGGAATAACCTTTCTTCTTTCCAATCCATGCTAGCGCCGCCCCACCGTTACCGGTCGAGCAGTCAACCAGCGTCATACCTTTACGAATGACACCCTCACGCTCTAGCGAAGTGATGATATTCAAATAAGTTCGATCTTTATGACTGCCAGAAGGATTCATATATTCACACTTCGAAAACAAGCGACCTCCATTGCAGGCAAATCGCATTAGCTCAACGAGTGGTGTATTGCCAATATCGTCCAGATTCATAACCCCCCACAACCTTAAGCCTGATAACTTCCCAGTTATTAATAACCCAACAAGTTCTCAAATAAACATTACCCTCAAGAGACCATAGCCGCAAACAAATATACATAGAAAGATCCTACACCATCTTACAGAATCATCTTTAGGACAACACTAAGCCATTGTTATTGCGCAAACTTAAAATACAAATATGCCGACACAGCAGGCGAAACGAAACATCACGAAACAAATATTCGATCTCGCGGGCATCTAAAGAACAAGAAAATATGGAAACAGGAGCGGCTTTTACCGCTCCCATAGACAGGAGAAAGTGCTGGATCTTTAAATAAGCATCAATGCGCTACATTTTTCGACGCCGCCAACATTGCCTTAAGCAATACCGCGCACCCCGCTGCCAGATCCTTGGGATCGGCGTTTTCGATTTCGTTGTGGCTGATGCCGCCTTCACAGGGCACAAATATCATCCCTGCCGGACCCAGTTCGGCCAGGAAGATGGCGTCGTGCCCTGCCCCGCTGACGATATCCATGTTCGACAAGCCCAACTCATTAGCCGCATCCCGCACGGCGTTGACGCAATCAGGGTTGAAGTACAGCGGCGGAAAGTCTGCTGTGGGAGTCAGTTCGAAACTCAGGCCATGCTCCTCGCAGGTAGCCTCAATCACCCCACGCACTTGCTCGATCATCGAGTCCAGCCGCTCGGGCAGCAAATGCCGGAAGTCCAGGGTCATGCGTACTTCACCGGGGATAACATTGCGCGAGCCCGGATAGGCTTGCAGGCAACCCACGGTCCCGCAGGCGTGGGGTTGATGGCCAAGAGCTGCCTTGTTGACGGCGGCAACCACGGCCGCCGCCCCGACCAATGCATCCTTGCGCAGGTGCATGGGCGTAGGCCCGGCATGGGCTTCTACACCGCGCAGGTTGAGGTCGAACCATTTCTGCCCCAGGGCGCCCAGGACTACGCCGATGGTTTTGCGCTCGTCCTCCAGAATCGGCCCCTGTTCGATGTGAGCTTCAAAGTAGGCCCCCACCGGGTGGCCGCTGACCTTGCGGCTGCCAGCATAGCCAATTGCATTCAGGGCCTCTCCCACGGTCACGCCCTGGGCATCGGTTTTGGCCAGGGTTTCTTCAAGGGTAAACTTGTCTGCGAAAACCCCGGAACCCATCATGCACGGCGCAAAGCGTGAGCCTTCTTCATTGGTCCACACCACCACTTCCAGCGGCGCGTCGGTCTCGATATTGAGGTCGTTGAGGGTGCGCAGTACTTCAACCCCGGCCAGTACGCCAAAGCAGCCGTCGAACTTGCCGCCGGTGGGTTGGGTGTCGATATGGCTGCCGGTCATTACTGGCGGCAAGTCTGGATTACGCCCTGGACGGCGGGCAAAGATATTGCCCACGGCGTCCACGCTGACGGTGCAACCGGCGTCCTCACACCAGCGTACAAAAATATCCCGGGCCTGGCGGTCCAGGTCGGTCAGGGCCAGGCGGCATACACCGCCCTTTACCGTGGCACCCAGCTGGGCCAGTTCCATTAACGAGGCCCACAGGCGCTCGCCGTTGATCAATGGCGCGCGGTGCTGCTGAAGGTCGTGTGCGGCGTTCATAATAGTTTCCTCAGGCAGTTTTTATAGGAAGACGCTTCAAACCGTGCCTTTGACGGCTTCTGCTTGCTGACTGTTCAGGCGATACAACCCGTAATAAATCACGGCCCCGAGCAACGACCCGGTAAACCAGCCGAAGTCATAGAACCAGCTGAAGGCACTGCTGCCCAACGACAGCAACGTCAGCGCCACAGGTACACCAAAAGCGATAAAACCCTTCCAGTTCCAGGCCGGATACACCCCGTCACGGTACAGCCCGGCAAGGTCGAGTTTTTGCTGACGGATAACGAAATAGTCGACCACCATGATCCCGGCAATCGGCCCAAGCAGGCTGGAGTAACCCAGCAACCAGTTGGAGTACACGGTTTCCAGGCTCACATCCGAGACCAGCAGGCCGAGTTTCTTCAGCAATTCATGAGCCATCAGCGCCAAGCCCACCAGGCCGGTCAAGATCACTGCCGTGGTGCGGTTGATCAACTTGGGAGCGATGTTCTGGAAGTCATTGGTGGGCGACACAATATTGGCCGCCGTATTGGTCGAAAGCGTGGCGATGATGATCAGCGCCATGGCCAGTGCCACCCAGCCCGGGCTCTGGATATGGCCGATCAGGCTGACCGGGTCGGATACGGTAACGCCTACCAGTTTTTCGGACGCTGCCGTCATCACCACGCCCAGAGCGGCGAACAGGAACATGGTCAGCGGCAGGCCAAAAATCTGCCCCAGGATCTGGTCTTTCTGGCTTTTTGCGTATCGGCTGAAGTCCGGAATATTCAGGGACAAGGTGGCCCAGAAACCCACCATTGCAGTCAGGCCGGCAAAGAAGTAGCCGTACACACTGGCACCTTCCGGGCGCTTGGGCGGCTGGGCCAGCAGTTCACTCATCGACACATTGGGCAGAGCCCACACCAGCAGGCCCAGACCGACCAGTACCAGCAAGGGTGCAGACAGGGTTTCCAGCCACTTGATCGACTCGGCACCGCGCAATACCACCCACAGGTTGAGCGCCCAGAAAATCATGAAGCCGATCACTTCACCCGTACCGCCCAGGCTTTTCCAGCCCTCGAACACCGAGCCCAGAAACAGGTGGATGGCCAGACCGCCGAACAGTGTCTGGATCCCGAACCAGCCGCAGGCCACCAGAGCACGGATCAGACACGGTACGTTGGAGCCGATAATGCCGAAGGAAGAACGCAGCAACACCGGAAAGGGAATGCCGTATTTGGTGCCCGCAAAGGCATTGAGAGTCAGAGGGATCAATACCACGATATTTGCCAGCAGAATCGCCAGCAGTGCCTCACCCACTGAAAGCCCGAAATAGGCTGTCAGAACCCCGCCCAGGGTATAGGTGGGTACGCAAATGGACATGCCGACCCACAAGGCAGTGATATGCCACTTGTTCCAGGTGCGCTCATGAACTTTGGTGGGGGCGATGTCGTGGTTGTACCGGGGGCTATCGAGGACTTCAGGCCCGGCATCCAGTTCGTACAAACCGTTACGTTCGGTGACTTTTGATCTGCTCGGTTGCATAGTCGATCACTCTCTTGTTGTGCTGCTCCTGGTTGAACTGCCTGGCGCTGCGTATGGACACAAAGCGCTCCCTTGCCTGGACACTTACTTGCCTATCCCGCCCGGTCATGGCAGCAACAATCAAGAACTGTGCCGTGTTACTTCCCTCGCCTGCTCAAACCGTCCTGCATGACTGGCAACACGCTGCTTTTAAAACCGTTTTAAACACCAGCCAAATGACTCTCATTCCCGTTAAAGGCCTTTATCAGTTTTTTTATATCGCCAAACGAAACACTTCGGTGCGTGCTTATTAACTTAATCGACTCACCTCCCTTCATCCGCAAGCTCAAGCACCTGATTTCGCATAAGAAAGTTCGCTTATATTTGAATCCTGTCAAGTGCGTCAAAATGGTGAGGCCGTGCATCATTTGGGTGACTTAAAATAATTAACTTTAAAAATCATATAGTTATACATATCTAACCCCGTTAAAAATAAAGTTTGATCATTCTTCAACAACCCACTAGATTTTATTCCTGTCACCAGTGGCAGGAATGCAAACTTCCCACTAAATTTCAATAACAACAGTTAGAACCGGCTCTAGCCGGTCAGCCTTCGAGGAACTCCGTATGTCGCTGTTAATCCGTGGCGCTACGCTTGTGACCCATGATGAAAGTTATTGTGCGGATGTATATTGCGCTGACGGTCTGGTCCGCGCGATTGGCACTGATCTTGATGTTCCCCCAGGCTGCGAAGTTGTCGATGGTCGCGGCCAATATCTGATGCCCGGTGGTATCGACCCCCACACGCATATGCAATTGCCGTTTATGGGCACCGTCGCCAGCGAAGACTTTTTCAGTGGCACCGCGGCCGGTCTGGCAGGCGGTACAACATCGATTATCGACTTTGTCATTCCCAACCCGCAGCAGTCCCTGCTTGAGGCTTTTCATCAGTGGCGGGGCTGGGCCGAAAAGTCGGCAGCAGACTATGGCTTTCATGTCGCAATCACTTGGTGGAGCGAGCAGGTACGTGAAGAAATGGCCGAATTGGTCAGCCATCACGGCATCAACAGCTTCAAGCATTTCATGGCCTACAAGAACGCGATCATGGCCGCAGACGACACCCTGGTGGCCAGCTTCGAGCGTTGCCTGGAGCTGGGCGCAGTGCCCACCGTGCATGCCGAAAATGGCGAACTGGTGTACCACCTGCAACGCAAACTTATGGCTCAGGGCATGACGGGGCCGGAAGCCCATCCGCTGTCACGTCCCTCCCAGGTGGAAGGTGAAGCGGCCAGCCGGGCGATCCGCATCGCTCAGACCCTCGGTACGCCGTTGTACCTGGTGCATGTTTCGACCCGTGAAGCACTCGACGAAATCACCTACGCCCGTAGCCAGGGCCAACCGGTATATGGCGAAGTACTGGCCGGGCATTTGCTGCTGGATGACAGCGTGTACCAGCATCCCGACTGGCAAACGGCAGCAGGCTACGTGATGAGCCCGCCCTTCCGCCCTCGCGGGCATCAGGAGGCACTGTGGCACGGCCTGCAATCGGGCAACCTGCACACCACCGCCACCGACCACTGCTGCTTTTGCGCCGAACAAAAGGCCGCCGGGCGTGACGATTTCAGCAAGATCCCCAACGGCACGGCGGGTATCGAAGACCGCATGGCGCTGCTGTGGGATGAAGGCGTGAATACCGGGCGCCTGTCGATGCAGGAGTTTGTGGCGCTGACCTCCACCAACACCGCGAAGATCTTCAATATCTACCCGCGCAAAGGCACGATCCGGGTCGGTGCCGATGCGGACCTGGTGCTGTGGGATCCCCAGGGCACCCGCACCATTTCCGCCAAAACCCACCATCAAAATGTCGACTTCAACATCTTTGAAGGCAAGACCGTACGCGGTGTGCCCAGTCATACCATCAGTCAGGGTCGCCTGGTGTGGGTTGACGGTGACCTGCGGGCCGAACGCGGAGCCGGTCGCTATATCGAACGCCCGGCCTACCCTGCGGTGTTCGACTTGCTGAAAAAGCGCGCCGAGCATCAGCAACCGGTGGCTGTTAAACGCTGAGCATAAAAACACTGCCCGATAGAGGCACAAAGATCTCCTCACCCCTGAGGTAAGCACCGTGATCAAGTCCTTGAACCATTTACCCCACCCCCATGAAACTGCGCAGGTGCTGGCCAGCCACTTTACCGATCTGGCGCCGCCCCTCAATGCTCGCCAGGCCGTGCTGGAAAGCTCACGTTGCCTGTATTGCTACGACGCCCCCTGCGTCAACGCCTGCCCCAGCGACATAGATATCCCGTCGTTTATTCGCAATATTCAGCAGGAAAACGTCCAGGGTGCAGCGCAGAAAATTCTTTCGGCCAATATCCTCGGCGGCAGTTGTGCCCGGGTGTGCCCTACCGAGGTACTGTGCGAGCAAGCTTGCGTGCGCAACAACAGCCAGGAATGCGCGCCTGTGCTGATCGGTTTGTTACAGCGCTATGCGGTCGATCATGCACAGTTCAGCGAGCATCCGTTCAAGCGTGCCGCGCCCACCGGCAAATGCATCGCGGTAGTCGGCGCCGGACCTGCGGGGCTGGCTTGCGCCCATCGCCTAGCACTGCACGGGCATGAGGTGGTGATTTTCGAAGCGCGGGAGAAATCCGGCGGGCTTAACGAGTACGGGATTGCCAAATACAAGTTGGTGGACGATTTTGCCCAGCGCGAAGTGGATTTCGTCCTGCAGGTTGGCGGCATTGAAGTGCGCCACGGCCAGCGCTTGGGCGACAACTTGAGCCTGAGCGAACTGCACCAGCAATTCGATGCGGTATTTCTCGGGCTGGGTCTGGCTGCCAGTCGCCAGCTGGGTTTGCCCCATGAAAATACTCCGGGGCTGCTGGCTGCCACCGACTACATCCGCGAGTTGCGCCAGAGCGACGACCTGACCCGGTTACCCCTGGCCGAGCGCTGCATTGTGCTGGGCGCTGGCAACACCGCGATCGATATGGCCGTGCAAATGGCCCGTCTTGGCGCTCGCGAAGTGAATCTGGTGTATCGCCGCGGGCTGCAGGACATGGGCGCCACCGGGCACGAGCAGGACATTGCCAAGGCCAATCAGGTGCGACTAATGACCTGGGCACAGCCACAGGACGTGTTGCTGGACAACACCGGCAAGGTGCGCGGCATGCGCTTTGCCTGCACACGCCTGGAAGAGGGGCGCCTGGTGACCACCGGTGAAACCTTCGAGCTGGCCGCAGACGCGGTGTTCAAGGCCATAGGCCAGGCCTTTGATGATGCAGCCCTGAGCGATCCGCTGGCGCAAACACTCAAGCGCGCGGGCGATCGCATCGAAGTCGACGAACACCTGCGCACCAATATTCCCGGTGTGTATGCCGGAGGCGATTGCACCTCCCTGGGGCAAGACCTGACCGTACAGGCCGTGCAACACGGCAAGCTGGCCGCAGAAGCCATGCATGCCCAACTCATGCTTGATCAGGAGGCTGCATAAATGGCCGATCTCTCGATTGTTTTCGCCGGTATCAAGGCCCCCAACCCGTTCTGGCTGGCGTCTGCGCCCCCTACCGACAAAGCCTACAACGTGGTACGAGCCTACGAGGCAGGCTGGGGTGGCGTGGTCTGGAAAACCCTGGGTGAGGACCCGGCCGCGGTTAACGTGTCCTCGCGTTACTCGGCACACTACGGCCCCAACCGCGAGGTTATGGGCATCAACAATATCGAGCTGATCACCGATCGCTCCCTTGAAATCAACTTGCGCGAGATCACCCAGGTCAAGAAGGACTGGCCGGATCGGGCCCTTATCGTGTCGCTGATGGTGCCCTGCGAAGAAGAGTCCTGGAAATACATCCTGCCACTGGTGGAGGCTACCGGTGCCGATGGCATCGAGCTGAATTTCGGATGCCCCCACGGCATGCCGGAGCGCGGCATGGGCGCGGCCGTTGGCCAGGTGCCCGAGTACGTGGAAATGGTCACACGCTGGTGCAAGACCTATTGTTCATTGCCGGTGATCGTCAAGCTGACGCCCAATATCACCGATGTGCGCCTTAGCGCCCGGGCCGCCCATCGTGGCGGCGCCGATGCGGTGTCGTTGATCAACACCATCAACTCGATCACCAGTGTCGACCTTGAACGCATGGTGGCGCTACCCGTAGTGGGCAGCCAGAGCACCCACGGCGGCTATTGCGGTTCGGCAGTCAAGCCGATAGCACTGAATATGGTGGCGGAAATTGCCCGCGACCCGCTGACCAAGGGCTTGCCTATCAGCGGGATAGGCGGCATTGGCAGTTGGCGTGATGCTGCAGAGTTTATTGCCCTGGGCTGTGGCTCGGTACAGGTATGCACCGCAGCGATGCTTCACGGATTTCGAATTGTTGAAGAAATGAAAGACGGTTTGTCGCGTTGGATGGACAGTCAAGGCTATACCAGCCTGGAGGACTTTTCCGGCCGTGCAGTGGCCAATACTACTGACTGGAAATATCTGGATATCAATTATCAGGTTATCGCCAGGATCGATCAGGACGCCTGTATTGGTTGCGGGCGCTGCCATATTGCCTGCGAAGATACTTCGCACCAGGCCATCGCCAGCTTGAAGCAGGCCGACGGCACACATCGGTATGAAGTGATCGACGATGAATGTGTGGGTTGCAACCTGTGCCAGATAACCTGCCCGGTGGAGGACTGTATCGAGATGGTGCCACACAACAATGGCCTGCCATTTCTGGACTGGAACCACGACCCACGTAACCCGTACTGCGTGGCTTCGTAAATCAACCCTGTGGGAGCGGGCTTGCTCGCGATGCAGGCAATGCGGTGTGTCAGGTACACCGGGGTGATGCCATCGCGAGCAAGCCCGCTCCCACACGATCGATAAGCAGAGTTGCTTACGGCTCCAGTCCGATCCCCCGCAGGATCACACTGGTGACGGTCTGCACCGCACGTTCAAACTGGATATCGGACAACGGCTGGTGATCGTTGATGATCATCACTTGATGGTCAAAGTCAGCGTAATGCTGGGTTGATGCCCATATCATGTACAGCAGGCTGGACGGCTCAACAGGCAGGATTCGCTTGTCTTGCACCCATTGGCGAATTTTCGCCTCCTTGATCTTGGCCCAGTCATACAAACTGGCATCAAGCGCAAGACCCAGGGTCGGGGCGCCATGGATCATTTCATTGGCCCAGACTTTCGAACCATGGGGCCGGGTACGTGAGTGGTGCATTTTGGCACGAATGTAACTGCTCAATACCAGACGAGGATCGTCGTAGGTCTCGAAACACAGCGCATCCTGTTTCCACACTTCCAGCAACCCCAGCAATACCGCGCTGTAAAGATCCGTCTTGGTGCTGAAGTAGTAATGCAGGTTGGAACGTGGCAACTGGACTTGCGCCGCAATGTCCGCCATCGCCGTACCGGCAAAGCCTTTTTCGGCAAAAACCTTTTCAGCCCCCAGAAGGATTTTTTCGACATTGCTGCGTCGAATTTCGATCTTGTGATTGCTCATGGCGATGGCCCTTGCCGTCGTGTTGCTCTGATGTGCGCCGAGTGAACAAATATTTCCTGCACAAAGCGTCGAATAACGCCAGCGGCAGCTAAGCTCAGGCGGGTACCCGACGCTGTATCAGACTATTTCGCGGCGGGCAGTTCGATCACGTTGGTTTCAATACCGTCCAGCTTGGGCTTGAGTTTCATCTTTTGCTGGGCCTCAAGCGCTTGAGCCTGGGTGGTGAATGGTCCGATCAGGAAGTGCTGAACCCCGCCACTCTCGTAAATGTAAGGAGTAAAACCGTTGTCAAGAAGCCTGCCGGTCGTGTCCGGAATGGTCGCTCTCTGGCCTTCAGTGATCTCCAAAGCCCAGTGAGCAACAGGGGCCTGGGCCATCGTTGCTTCAGAAGCTGCTTTAGCCCGCTGGATTTTATCGTTAGACTCCTGACCGCAAGCCGTCAAGGCCAATATTGCTGTCATCACGATGACTATACGCACTGCGTTTCCCCTGTCTGTTTGAATGGGTAGATTTTATCACTGGGGCAGCGGCCTTGCTCTCCTTGAACAAATCCAAAGTGCCCCAATTTAAGGCTTATGCGCGAGAATTTTCCCCGTAAAGGGAATTAAACCTCTGGCCATGTCGTCTGTAATGAGCGGCGCAATAATACGTACTTAGCAGTATTCTGTAGTCATGACCGAAGCCGCACCGTCTCAGAGACGTGCCTTACAAAGCCATCAAGGAGAAAAAAATGCTGATACTCACCCGCAAAGTTGGTGAAAGCATAAACATCGGTGACGATATTACGATCACTATTTTAGGTGTCAGCGGACAACAGGTCAGAATCGGCATCAATGCGCCGAAGGATGTAGCCGTTCACCGTGAAGAAATTTACCAACGTATCCAGGCCGGCCTGAATGCACCTGAAAAGAACGAACAGCCATAAGCCTGTGAGGTATCAGCCCAAGGCTTGAGGTCAGGGCTGCTCAGCCAGCCCTCCTCAAATCATTTTTACACTGCACCTGCCACGGCATTACCCCCTTGCCGCACCCTTCTCTTTATCAAGAGATATGTCTCGTCGACTTGACCGTTTCAAGGTTAGCGACCACGCTCATTCCTCGCAGCAGGCTCCAGAAAGCTGAACCACTGCGCGCCAGGGTGTTTGCATTGTGCCGCCTTGAGAAACCCCTCCACCCTTCAGCCCTTCGCCGGGCTGGACCTGTACCGTCAAGGAATGAAAGACATGTCCGATTTAATCGTAGTGGGATTTTCAGACACCGAAAAAGCAGATCGTGCCCTCACCAAGATGGTTTCGCTGAGCAAAGAGCATCTGGTCGAGCTGGAAGATGCGGTGATTGTGGTGCGTAATGCCGAAGGCAAGATCCATATCAAGCAAAGCGTTAACCTGACAGCGATCGGGGCTACTTCAGGCCTGGTCACCGGCGGCCTGTGGGGCGCACTGGTCGGGCTGCTGTTTCTCAACCCGCTGGCAGGCTTTGCCATCGGCGGCGCACTGGGTGCCGGTACCGGCGCTTTGTCGGGCTCATTGAGCGATTACGGGATCGATGATGATTTCATCAAGTCATTGAGCGAGACCATTCCGAATGATTCCTCGGCCCTGTTCGTTCTGCTGCGCAAATTCCAGCCGGAAAAAGTGCTGAAAGAACTGGAAGACTCGGACTTCAAGGGCAAGGTCCTGCGTACCTCCCTGTCCCCGGAACAAGAGCAAAAACTGCAGGACGCGCTGTCCAAAACCACTGCAGGCGTACCTTTGGCGAAAACGGTTTAATTCGTAAAGCCCATTCGACCGCCCTGTGCGGTCGAATCCTGGTGCCTCAGTTCAAGCGCACAGCCGTGCCCGTGGCAAACACCACCAGCATGCCGCCACGCCCTGACGGCATGCTGATTTCAAACCCCAGCCCCATAATCGCATCCGCTCCCATGGCTTTGGCCCTGTCTCGAATTTCGTCCGTGACCTCTGCTCGCGCTTCTTTCAGTGCTCGCTCCAGCGTCTGAGAGCGCCCACCAAAAAAGTCGCGTACTCCGGTAAAAAAATCTCGTACCACATTGATGCCGTGAACCGATTCGGCACTGACAATCCCCAGGTATTCAGTGGCTTTTCTGCCGTCAATGCTGTGTGTGGTGGTGATGATCATCTGCCAGTCCTTTTTCTGTTTCAGTGACTTGCGAGGTTACCTTATCGCTGCCGTGCTCACTGCTGGTACTGTAACTGGAGTTAACTGCGGCTCTTTTAATTACAGGACCAAGGCTACTATGCTTACAGAAATGCAATCCAAAGACGCAAGAGTCGGGACGCCTCGCTCGCACTGATGACATGAATTCAAAAGCTGCGCCAAGCAATTTTTCGACCCCGCTCAAGGAAGCTCGCAATGGTCCAAAGACAAGTCATCAACGCCTCGGTCAGCCCGAAAGGCAGCCTGGAAACACTTTCCCAACGTGAAGTACAACAGCTGAGCGAGGTTGGCTCAGGCACCAGCTACACGCTTTTCCGCCAGTGCGTACTGGCTATCCTCAACACCGGCGCTCACGTCGATAACGCCAAGACCATCCTTGAGGCCTATCAGGACTTCGAGGTGCGGATTCACCAGCAAGACCGCGGCGTGCGGCTTGAACTGCTCAACGCCCCTGCCGATGCATTTGTCGATGGCGAAATGATCGCCAGTACCCGTGAAATGCTCTTCAGCGCCCTGCGCGACATCGTCTATACCCAGAGCGGCCTGGACAGCCCACGCATTGACCTGAGCAGCTCGGCGGGCATCACCGACTACGTGTTCCACTTGCTGCGCAATGCCCGCACGTTGCGCCCGGGCGTCGAACCGAAAATCGTGGTGTGCTGGGGTGGCCACTCAATCAATACCGAAGAGTACAAATACACCAAAAAGGTCGGCCACGAACTGGGCCTGCGCAGCCTGGATATCTGTACCGGCTGCGGTCCCGGTGTGATGAAAGGGCCAATGAAGGGCGCCACCATTTCCCACGCCAAACAACGTCTGACCGGTGGCCGCTATCTGGGCCTGACCGAGCCGGGCATCATTGCTGCCGAAGCGCCGAATCCCATCGTCAATGAACTGGTCATTCTGCCGGATATCGAAAAGCGTCTTGAGGCCTTTGTGCGGGTCGGTCACGGGGTGATTATCTTCCCGGGCGGTGCTGGCACGGCAGAAGAATTCCTGTACCTGCTGGGCATTCTGATGCACCCGGAGAACAAAGATGTGCCGTTCCCGGTTGTCCTGACCGGCCCCAAGGAAGCCGAACCCTATCTGCAGCAACTGCATGAGTTTGTCGGCGCTACCCTGGGTGAAGAAGCGCAACAGCAGTATCAGATCATCATCGACAACCCGGCCGAAGTGGCCCGTCATATGACCGCCGGGCTCAAGGCGGTTAAACAATTCCGCCGCGAGCGCAACGACGCTTTCCACTTCAACTGGTTACTGAAAATCGACGAAGGCTTTCAGCGCCCGTTCGACCCGACCCACGCCAACATGGCCAGCCTGAAACTGCGCAGCGACATGCCAGCACATGAATTGGCCATCAACCTGCGTCAGGCCTTCTCCGGGATTGTGTCGGGTAACGTAAAAGAGAAAGGCATCCATCTGATCGAGCAATACGGGCCTTACGAGATCCACGGTGACGCTGCCGTGATGAAACCGCTGGACAAACTGCTGCAGGCATTTGTTGAGCAGCACCGTATGAAACTGCCAGGCGGTGCGGCCTATGAGCCGTGCTATCGCGTCGTAAGCTGAACCCCACCCATAAGGCTCGCGTGCCCCAATTGCGGGAGCGAGCCTGCTCACGAAGGTGCAGCATTACTTCAGCGGCGCAAATTTTTTCACCGCATCAATCCACTGCGGATCGAGCCGGGTCTGCCCGGTGTCGATGCCCAGTGCTTCAAGACGTGCCTTGTGCAAATCGATCTCGCGAACCATTTGGCTTAACGCGCTGGAATTGGCGTCCAGCTGGTACATCTGGGTCACGCCCAGATGATAGAAGCGCAGCAGCTTCATCGCCGCCACATCCCCCGCCATGACTCCCGCCGTTACGTGATGCATGACATTGGTGACCTTCATCAGGCTACGCTTGAGTTGCCAGCCGTAGACTGCGGGCGCCATCCAGGGTTGAGACCAGAACACGTAGCGCACCAGCAGGAAGGTCGTGATCAGGGCAACAATGACCCCGGCCAGATTCAGGCGAAAATTGTCGCCACCGGCGACACCCAAAACCATGACCAGCACACCTGACAACAGCAGCGCCAGCAAGACAAACGTCAACGCGATATACAGCGTACTGCGGCGAGTTTGCTGACGATATATCTCGGGGTTAATCGGCTTTATCTCGAACATCACTGATCTATGGCTCCTGATGGCTGCGAACAAACTGCGCGGGCATTATGGCCTGATTGAACCGCTCAGGCGTGCAATAAAACCAGTGCCTTGCGGTATAGCGCCGCACGCTGGGCGTGACCATTGAGACCACCATTGATAGCCCTTGTCACGCGTTCGAAATCCTCCCCGTCTGCCAGGGTATTTATACTGCGCGAGTTCCAGTACCAGCCCGCCGACGCCACTGCCCATTGCCACTCTTGCAGCAGTTGCGGGCTGGTGAGCAAGCGCTCATCCCCGAACAACCCCTGGCTGCACTGGCAGTAGTTGGTTTTACCGGTGACTTGAATCAATCCCCTGCCCCGATATAACCAGCCTTCCCCCGACGCCTCTGAGCCATTGCCCAGGCGGTTGCTGTAGACCCGGTTTGCAATCGCCTGCGGCCGGCGCTGAAGCATAAGCGCGTCAGCATTGGGTACGCGCCGGGAGCGATTGCCGTCCGTTACGGTAATGTATTGACCTTCGCCATCCTTCTGCGCAAAGCGGGAGCCCCAGGTAGCCGCGAGGCCACCGGCACTGTAATTAAGGTTTTCGACAAGTACCGTGAACCCTGCACTTTCATGGCCTACCTGAGCTAGAAATGCAGCAAGGCGTCGGGGGGTATTGATCAACACTTGACGGCTAACGGCCTGCACAAGGGGCAAATACAGATCGACGCAGGCCGTACTTTTGGGGAACAGCTGGAGCATTACTTCGCGGCTCAACATGGGGATTTACTCTTAATCAATGTAATTAAAAGTAAAAGCCAAGCACTAAAGCCACGCACCTGCCGTCACCAAAAGAGTAATCAGGCCAGAACTACTCTACTCAAAGAAAACACTTACAACTCATCGAAAAGTTATTTTACAGATACGACTTGAATGCACCCTTGATGCACTCAACCTTCAACAGGCACCTCTCGCCTTGGCTTGACCGACTTATACGAAAAACTCGAGTAAATCTCTTTGACCGCGGGCAATGTCTGCAGGACTTCACGGGCAAATTCGCCAAAGGATTCGAGATCCCTGGCCACGACTTCCAATAAAAAGTCGTAACGACCCGACACGTTGTGACACGCGACGATTTCGGGAATTTCCAATAACCGTTGTTCAAAGCTTCTGGCCAGTTCTTGCGAGTGAGAGGCCATCATGATGCTGACAAACGCCGTGACCCCGTATCCCAGTTCCTTTGGCGAAAGAACCGCCTGATAGCCCGTAATGATCCCGCTCTCTTCCAGCATTTTGACCCGTCGCCAACACGGCGAGGTGGTCAGTGAGACACTCTCGGCCAACTCTGCAACGGTAAGTCGGGCATTGCCTTGCAGTGCGCAAAGCAAGGCTTTATCGGTTCTGTCCAGAGCGTTTGGCATGTTTTGCCCCTAGCGGTCAGCGTGGCGGTTTTTTGTTCTGGTAAGTGGTGTATTTACAGGTAAATTTGGAATTTTCCACGTTCATTTAAAGCATAGCATTGTAGGAAATATCGGAGAGTTCACCATGAACGATAAGAACAACAACTTCGGCTTTTCTACTCGCGCCATCCACTACGGTTACAACCCGCTGGAACACAACGGCGCGGTAATCCCCCCTGTTTATATGACCTCAACCTTTGCCTTTGCCACGGCCGAATACGGCGCAGGCTGTTTTTCCGGTGAAGAGCACGGGCATTTTTACACCCGCATTTCCAACCCCACCCTGGCCCTGCTGGAAGCACGCATGGCGGCGCTGGAAAACGGCGAAGCGGGTGTGGCGTTCAGTTCCGGCATGGGCGCGATCGCCGCAACATTCTGGACCCTGCTGCGGCCCGGCGATGAAATCATCGTCAACCGCACCTTGTATGGCTGCACCTTTGCCCTGCTGCACCACGGCATCGGTGAATTCGGGGTGGTAGTCAAACATGTGGACATGGCCAACCCGGCCGAACTGCAAGCCGCGATCAGCCCTGCAACCCGCATGATCTACTTCGAGACGCCCGCCAATCCGAATATGCAACTGGTGGACATCCCTGCCGTAGCGCGGATTGCCCACACACATGACAACCTGCTCGTGGTGATCGACAACACCTACTGCACGCCCTATCTGCAGCGTCCACTGGAACTGGGCGCCGACGTGGTGGTGCATTCGGCCACCAAGTACCTGAGCGGGCACAGTGATATCACCGCTGGCATGGTGGTCACCAGCCAGCTCCTGGCTGACCGGATCCGTCTGCAAGGCTTGAAGGACCTGACCGGGGCAGTCTTGTCGCCCCATGATGCGCATTTGCTGATGCGCGGTATCAAGACCCTGGCCCTGCGCATGGACCGCCATTGCAGCAGCGCCCAGGCCATTGCGCATATGTTGCAGGATCACCCTGCCGTGGAATGGGTGGCCTACCCGGGCCTGCCCTCTTTCCCGCAATACGAGCTGGCGTCCCGACAGATGAAACTGCCGGGGGGCATGATTGCCTTTGAGCTCAAGGGCGGCATGGCTGCAGGACAGCGCTTTATGAATGCCCTGCAACTGTTCAGCCGTGCGGTCAGCCTGGGGGGGGCCGAGTCACTGGCGCAGCATCCCGCGAGCATGACCCACTCCACCTACACCCTGGAGGAACGGGCACGACACGGAATAAGTGAAGGATTGGTGCGTCTGGCGGTGGGGCTGGAGGATGTCGCCGATTTGCTGGCGGATATAGAGCAGGCATTATAGGGGGGCAGCGCCAGCCTCCCCTGTAGATACTCTGTTGCCGGTCAACCCTCCCTGTGGGAGCGAGCCTGCTCGCGAACGACTTTCGCGAGCAGGCTCGCT
>NZ_WIWL01000204.1:0-138027 GCF_009600105.1 Pseudomonas sp. FSL R10-0056 | reverse complement strand
GGCCGGGGCCATTGCCGGCGGTGCGCTGCAAACCGCGCGCAGCTACGGCAGCCGCTTGCTGGGCAAGTTCAAGGGCCAGCGCGAGTTGACCGTGGACGACAGCGTGTTACGCCTGCTGGCGTTGCGCCAACGGCAATTGCTGCACGCTCTCAATGCTCGCGGGCATGCGGCGGTGGACAGCATCAAGGTCGCCACCCCGCAGGACAAGACCTGGCGCGAAGGCAAACTGCCCGAAGCCCTGAACAAGGCGCGGGCGCACCCGCAATGGTCGTCGCTCAACCCGCATCCGAAGTTGAGCCAGGCTGAGCGTCAGGAGCAGATTGAGTTGTTGGCCGGGCAGATCTAAGTACCGGCTTACCCCCCGTGGGAGCGAGCCTGCTCGCGATTGGATCATCACTGATACACCGCGTCGTTTGTTTCGCGAGCAGGCTCGCTCCCACAAGAATGGGTACTTAACCCTCTAACAGGCGGACGGCTTTGGCCTTGAGGATTTGCAGGTCGATAACTGGCACATGCATCTGCTTGGCCTGTTCATCCCATACCCGCATGCGCAGGCTCAACCCGCACAACGGGTCCTGCTCGAAGGCATCCGCCTCGGCCTCGCTCATCACCCCGCCCTGATAACCCAGGGTGCGAATGCTCGCCTCACTCAACAAATCGAAATACCCCGGCTGACGCAAGGTCAGGTAACGCTTGGCCTGTACATGGTATTCCACCAGTTTGGCCAGCCGCTCGCTAAACCCGGCACGGCGCAGATAATCGGCGCCCACCCGCTCATGGCTGACTACACCGTATCCATCCATGTTCTTCGCATCATTGACGCAAAAGTGCCCGATATCGTGAAAGAACGCGGCCAACACCACTTCATCGTCATAACCTTCATCCAGCGCAAGCTGTGCGGCCTGGGACATATGCTCGATCTGTGACACCGGCTCGCCGATGTAATCATCGGTACCGTATTGCCGGTACAAGCCAAATACTTCTTCAACCACTTGCTGTGCGTGTGTCATCACATCTCCTCCAGCATCCGGGCGATATTGCCCTCGGCCATTGCCGGGCCCACGCTCATGCCCACGCCCGTGTGCATCAGCGCCGCATTCAGACCGGGCGCCACCTGCAGCCAGGTAAAAGGCCTGGCCCCTTTGGCACCATAGACGCCCTGCCAGCGCTCGACCACCTGCACTTCACAACCCAGGGTTTCTTCGCACAATTGCAGCATCCAGTTATCCACCTGTTCGCCGTTGAAGGGTGAGGAATCCTCACTGTAATCATGAGAATCGCCGACGATCAAATCACCATAAGGCGTCGGGCTGATCAGCAGGTGAATGCCGTGCTGCTCCAGATGCGGGCTGTCACGCTGGATTTCGGCCTGCACTGGCGCCGCTTCGGGCAAGTCGGCAAAAGCGCCGTAATGCACACAGCTCAGGCCGGTCAGCAGGGCGTGTTGCAGCCTCAAGTTGACCTTGGGCCGCACGCGCAGCATTTGCAGGCGACAGATCCTCGGGTTGAGCCGGGCCAGTGGCTCGGCCAGCAGGGTCAGGTAATCGTGCCCCGAGCACACAATCACCTGCGAACCCTTGAAACTCCCCGCCGTGGTATGGACCTGACCGGGTTCGACCTCGCGCACCAGGGTCGAAAAATGAAATTCGACGCCCAGCTCACACTGCAAATAGTTGATAAGGGCCGGAATGGCTTCGCGTGAATACACCTGCTGGTCGTCAAGGCCATGCAAAGCGGCGCGATGATGGCTGAACTGGCCACCGTACAGCGCATCCATTTCTGCACCGCGCAATAATTCGGCGCGGTAGCCGAACTCGCGTGCACGACCTTGGCAGAACGCCTCAAGCAAGTGCTCTTCGGCTTCGGTGCGGGCGAACAGGTACGAGCCGTTGCGCTTGAGATCAAAGCCTGCGCGCTGCGCCCAGACTGCCCAAATGTCGCGGCTGGCACGGGCCAGATCGAGCATCACGCCCGGTGGTTGGCCGGTGACCAGCGCCTGGCCGAAATTGCGCACCGAGGCGCCCAGTGGCGTGGCGGTGCGTTCGAAGACGCGTACCTTGAGACCGCGTCTTGCAGCGGCGTAGGCGTGGGACAAGCCCAGAATGCCGGCGCCGACGATAAGGATTGGTTGAGTCATCACGATGTCCTGAAGGGCAACTTCACTTCCCTTGTGGGAGCGGGCTTGCTCGCGATACAAGCGCCGCGGTGCGGCTGTCCAACCGCAGCGATCCAATCGCGGGCAAGCCCGCTCCCACAGGTCTTTTGTGGCTACAAAACTACTGCGCCGCTTTCTCGGACTTGCCGTCATAGCGTTTGCGCCACTCGGCCAGGATGCTGTCGCGGTTCTGTGAGGCCCAGGCGAAGTCGTTCTTGATCAGGCGCTGCTCGTAGTCGGCTGGCAGCTCGGTCTGTGGCTTGGCGATGTCGGGCTGGGCGAGTACCGCGAAGTTCTCTTTATAAAGCTCCATCGCCGCGGGGCTTGCGGAGAAGTCAGCCAGCTTTTTTGCTGCCTCTTCGTGCGGCGTCCCCTTGATTACAGCCGTCGCTTCGATTTCCCAACCCAGGCCTTCTTTAGGCAACACGATATCCAGCGGTGCCCCCTGACGCTTGAGCTGTACGGCCGGGTATTCAAAGGAGATACCGATCGGGAATTCCCCCGCAGCTGCCAGCTTGCAAGGCTTGGAACCTGAATGAACGTACTGGCCGATGTTCTGGTGCAGGTCGTCCATAAATTGCCAGCCCTGTTTCTCGCCGAAGGTCTGCAGCCAGGCGCTCACATCCAGAAAGCCGGTGCCGGACGAGGCCGGGTTGGGCATCACGATTTTGCCCTTGTATTCAGGCTTGGTCAGGTCCTGCCAGCTCACCGGCTTGCTCAGGCCCTGTTTTTCCGCCTCGATGGTGTTGAAGCAAATGGTCGCGGCCCACACGTCCATGCCCACCCAGGCCGGCGGGTTGGCTGCATCGCGGTAGTTGCCGCCGATCTTGGCCAGGTCCCTGGGGGCGTAGCTTTGCAGCATGCCCTGCTGGTCGAGGATCGCCAGGCTGGATGCCGCCAGGCCCCACACCGCATCTGCTTGCGGACGGGCTTTTTCCGCCAGCAGCTTGGCGGTGATGATGCCCGTGGAATCGCGCACCCACTTGATCTCAATGTCCGGGTTGGCCTTTTCAAAGGCCTGCTTGTAGGTCTTGAGCTGTTCGGCTTCCAGGGCCGTGTACACGGTCAGTTCAGTTTTGGCAGCGAACGCATTGAAGCTAAAAGCAGTGAGGACAGCAGCGGCAAGAGCAAGAGGCTTGAACATGGTGCGGTTCCTTTTGGGGTGTAGGGGCAGGGTTGTTGTTATTGCGCGGGCGCACCCTGGCGCCAGGCCTGGGAGCGGCGCAGCAAACCGCGCGAAGCCCATGCCAGCAGCAAGGACATACCCGCCGAAGTGAACAGGATCAGGGTCGACATCGCCGCCGCGCCGCCAACGTTGCCGGCGTCGTCCATGTTCAGCACCGCCACCGCCGCGAGGATGGTGTCGGGGCTGTAAAGGAAGATCGCCGCCGACACGGTGGTCATCGCCGAGACAAACAGGTAGCGCATGATGTCCAGCAGTGCGGGTAGACAGATCGGCACGGTGACGCGCCAGTAATGGCGATAGAGCGGCGCCTTGAGCGACAGTGCGGCGGCTTCGAATTCGCCGTCGAGCTGGCGCAGGGCCGTGGTCGCAGTCATTTGTGCAGTGGTCAAATAATGCGCAATGGTGCAGGCCACCAGCAGGGTCATGGTGCCGTAGAGCACATGCAGCGGGTTGCCCGGCAGGTTGAAAAAGAACACGTAGCCCAGTCCCAGCACCAGCCCCGGCACGGCCATCGGCACAAAGCTGAGCATGCGCAGGGCCAGGTTGAGGCCTTTCTGGCTTCTGGTTTTCTCCATCAGATAGGCGCCGGTGAAGATCACCAGACTGCCAATCACCGCCGTACACAGCGCCATCGTTACACTGTTGCGATAGGCCAGCCAGCCGCCGCCTGCGGTGTCGTTGAACTGGTAGTGGTTGAGCGATAGCGACAGGTTATATGGCCAGAACTTGACCAGCGACGAGTACACCGCCATCCCGAAGACCAGCAACAGGGTGGCGCAAATCAGCAGCACAATGGCCAGATAACAGCGGTCACGGCCCTTCGACGGCACGGGTTTGAACACCTGGGCGCGGCCACTCATCGAATCGCCATGCTGGCGGCGCAGCCAGGCATCAACGCCGAAACTGAACAGTGCAGGCAACAGCAGGACCATGCCGATCAAGGCGCCGCGACCGAATTGCTGCTGGCCGACTACGGCCTTGTAGGCTTCAAGCGCCAGCACCTGATAGTCGCCACCCACCACCACGGGCACACCGAAGTCGGTGATGGTCAGGGTGAAGACCAGGCAGAACGCGGCAAACACGGCCTGTTTGGTGCCCGGCCAGGTAATGCTGCGAAAGGCCTTGAAAGGCCCGGCCCCCATGCTCGATGCAGCGTCAAACAAACGTGCATCGGCCAGAGACAAAGCCGACAGCAAAATCATCAAGGCGTGCGGGAAGGTGTAGATGGCCTCACCGAGAACGATGCCCCAGAAGCCGTAGATATTGTCGCTAACCAGCCCACGTAACATGCCCTGGTTACCAAACAGATACACCAGCGCGATGCCCGGCAGCATTGAAGGTGCCATCAGTGGCAGCAACGACAACCCGCGCCAGATGCGTTTGCCGGGGATCATGGTCCTTTGCAGGGCGTAGGCAAACAGATACGCCAGCGGTACGACGATGGCCGCCACGCTGAGGGAAACCTTAAGGCTATTACCCAGTAGCCAGTGAAAGTTGGCGCTGGTGACCAGTTCTCGCGCCGCGACCCAGCCGCCGCCCTGGCCGTCTTCGGCACTGAAGCCGCGCCAGAAGATAGCCAGCAACGGCATCAGCACCGCCACGCTCAACAACAGCAGTAACAGCAGCTTGCCGCCGACCACGAAGATACGGTCACCGAGTTCCGCTCTGCTGGCTTGGCGGGACATTTTGCCGGGCAATGGCAGGGCCATTTCAGCGGCCATGTCAGGCAAACACCTGCAGGCTGCCGGGTGGCAGGGCGACAAAAATATCCGGTGTGCCGAGGCGCGGCAGGTCCTGACTGCCGACTTCGGCCGTCAGGGCATGACCCGGCAGGTGGTTGAGTTCGAAGCTCATGCGGCAGCGATTGCCAAGAAAGGTAATTTCCCGAACCCGGGCCGGGAACAGGTTTTCCTGATGCAGTACCGGATTGACGCTGATGGCTTCGGGACGGCAGAACAAACGCCCCGAGGCGGCGCGGCCAGCGTCATCTGCCAGGCGCATGTTCATGCCGCCGACCTGAGCGTGGGTAGCACTGTTGCGCAAAAACGGTAGCCAGTTGCCCTGCCCCACAAATTCGGCGACAAACGGCGTGGCCGGCTTGTCGTAGATTTCTTGCGGGGTGGCGTACTGCTCGACCTTGCCGTTGTTCATCACAGCAATACGGTCGGCCATCAGCATGGCTTCGTCCTGATTGTGGGTGACCATCAGCGTGGTGATGCCCAGGCTGCGCTGCAATTGGCGCAGTTCGGTACATAAATGCTCACGGACGCGGGCATCCAGGGCCGACATTGGCTCGTCGAGCAATAGCAGAGACGGCGATGGCGCCAGGGCACGGGCCAGGGCGACCCGCTGCTGCTGGCCACCGGAAAGCTGACCCGGGAATTTCTTTTCGCTGCCGGTCAGGCCCACCAACTCCAGCATGTCGCCGACGCGCTTGCGCACCACCTCACGATTGCTGCCAGCCAGGCCGTAGGCAATGTTGGCCTCAACAGTCAGATTTGGGAACAAAGCATAGGACTGAAACAGAATCCCGTAATCACGGGCCTGCGGCGCCAGCTCGGAGACATCGCGATCACCCAGGTACAGTGCGCCCTTGTCCTGATGCTCCAGGCCTGCGATACAACGCAACAGCGTGGTCTTGCCGCAACCGGACGGGCCGAGCAGACACACCAGCTCGCCTGCAGCCACCTCCAGCGAGACGTTATCCAGCGCGGTAAAGGCGCCAAAGCGCTTGCTCACATTGCGCACCTTCATCGGCACGCCGGGCTGGGTAAAAGCGGTTGTGTTCGAGCTGTTCATGGATGCACCTCATCAAGCAGATAAGGGCCATCCTAGAGATGCAATGCGTACAAGATGTGGCAGCAAGGCCAAAGCAGCCGATAGTGGTATTGGTGGATTTGGGTATGGGTGCAGGGTCATTGTGGGAGCGGGCTTGCTCGCGATGGCCTTACCGCGTTTTGCCTGACACACCGCATCGTCTGCATCGCGAGCAAGCCCGCTCCCACAGTGGTTGTGGTCAGGCCGGGGCCATTTCCTGCGCCAGCCCCAGAAACGCCGCCGGCAAACGCGCGGCTTTTCGCTCTTTGAGGCAGTACAGGTACTCATGGATCACTGGCGCATTCTCAAGGGTCAGTACCCGTAACTGCGGGTCATGAGGTACTTCCTGGCGAGCGATGATGCTGATGCCGATATTGCGCAGCACCGCTTCGCGGATCGACTCCCGGCTGCCAATTTCCAGCAGCGGACCAAAACTCACCCCGGCATTGGCCAGCAGGTCTTCGGTCAACTGGCGCGTGGTCGAACCTTGCTCACGCATCAACAAGCAATGCCCGGCCAGCGCACTGAGCGGTACATGCTCTAGCTTGGCCAACGGGTGATTGCGATGCACCGCCAGCACCAGCGGATCGGCACCCAGGACGCGGCGGATCAGGCGCGGGTCTTCCACCAGTTGTGAGGAAGCCGCGATATCGACCCGGTATTCGTCCAGTGCCTCCAGCACCTGCTGGGAGTTGCCGATATCCACCGCCACCTCGATCTGCGGCAAGCGTTCGCGAAAGGCTTTAACCAGATCCAGGATGTAATACGGCGCGGTCGCGGCAATGCGCAGCATGCCGGTGCCCTGGCCGCTGTTGCGCAAAAAGAATTCGATATCGGCTTCTTGCTGCAGCAACGCCTTGACCATCGGCAGCAGGCGTACGCCGTCATCGCTGAGGGTCAGGCGCCGGCCGCCACGGTAAAACAGCTCTACACCGTACTGGCTTTCGAGATTGCGGATTTGCGTGGTCACAGTCGGCTGGCTCAGCCCGAGCTTTTTGGCGGCCTGAGTAATGCTGCCCAGTTGGGCCACCCGGTAAAACGCTTTCAGCTCGGCACTCAGCACAACAGCCCCTCTTGATCTATTTGCGCAACAGGCGCAAACCGTTGAACACCACCAACAGGCTGACGCCCATGTCGGCAAACACGGCCATCCACATGGTGGCCAAACCGAGGAAGGTTACCGCAAGAAAGATCGCCTTGATGACCAATGCCAAGGCAATGTTCTGTTTCAGGATGCTGGAGGTCTGCCGTGACAGGCGAATAAAAGCCGGTATCTTGCGCAGATCGTCGTCCATCAGGGCAACATCGGCGGTCTCGATCGCGGTATCCGTACCTGCCGCGGCCATGGCAAAACCGATCTCGGCACGGGCCAGGGCCGGAGCGTCATTAATGCCGTCGCCCACCATGCCTACATGATGGCCCTTGGCATACAGCGCTTCGATCGCCTTGAGCTTGTCTTCCGGGAGCAGGTTGCCCTGGGCTTCGTCGATACCGACCTGGGCGGCAATGGCGTTGGCCGTGTGAGGATTATCGCCGGTCAGCATCAGGGTCTTGATGCCCAACTCATGCAACTCGCGGATCGCTTCACGGCTGGTTTGCTTGACTGTGTCTGCCACGGCGAACAGCGCCAGCGGGCCTGCGCTGTCGCACAGCAAGATCACGGTTTTGCCCTGTTCTTCCAGCGCAAACAGCTCTGTCTCGAGTTCAGGAGAGCACAGGCCCAATTCTTCAACCAGGCGGTGATTGCCCAGGTGGTAGAGCTTGCCGTCGATTTCGCCACGCACTCCGCGTCCCGCCAGCGCGGTGAAGTTATCCACAGCACTCAAAGGCAGATTCTTATCCACAGCAGCATTAGCCACAGCCAGCGACACCGGATGATCGGAACGGCTTGCAAGGCTGGCGGCCAACAGCACCGCGCTGTCAGTGAACAGCGGATCAAGGGGCAGGTAATCGGTTTGCACCGGTTTGCCGTGGGTGATGGTGCCGGTCTTGTCCAGGGCCAGGAAGTCGAGCTTGTGGCCGCCTTCCAGGTACACCCCGCCCTTGACCAAAATCCCCTTGCGGGCCGCAGCCGCCAGGCCGCTGACGATGGTTACCGGCGTCGAAATCACCAGCGCACAAGGGCACGCCACCACCAGTAACACCAGCGCACGGTAGATCCAGTCAAACCATACGCCGCCCATAAACAACGGCGGGATCACCGCCACTGCCAGGGCAAAGGCAAACACCAGCGGGGTATAGATTTTCGCGAAGCTGTCGACGAAACGCTGGGTCGGTGCCCGGGCGCCCTGGGCCTGCTCTACAGCGTGAATGATCCGCGCCAGGGTCGAGTTGTTGGCCGCTGCCGTCACCCGGTATTCCAGGGCGCCGGACTGGTTGATGGTGCCCGCGAAGACTTTGTCGCCCAGCGCTTTCTCGATGGGCAGGCTTTCACCGGTGATCGGCGCCTGATCGACTGTGGAGTTGCCCGCTACCACTTCACCGTCCAGGCCGATACGCTCGCCCGGCCGTACCCTGACCAGGCTGCCCAGGGCGATGTCTTTGACCTCAAGCTCAATCCAGCTGCCATCCGCCTGCTGCACGGTGGCCTTGTCCGGCGCCATTTGCATCAAGCCACTGATGGCATTGCGCGCACGATCGAGGGATTTGGCTTCGATCAGCTCGGCCACAGTAAACAGGAACATCACCATCGCCGCTTCCGGCCATTGGCCGATCAGCACGGCCCCCGTCACGGCGATGCTCATCAGTGCATTGATGTTCAGGTTGAGGTTTTTCAGGGCGATCCAGCCCTTTTTATAGGTGGTCAGGCCGCCGCTGAGGATCGACACCAGCGCCACCAGCGCAATCACCCAGGTGGGTGCAGCATCGGTAAAGTGCAGCACTTCAGCCGCCAACGCGCCCACACCGGCCACGGCCAGAGGCCACCAGTGTTTTTTCGCTGGCAGTGCAGGCGGGGCCGCATCCGCACCGGAATCGATGGGCTCGGCGTGCATGCCGAGGGATTTGATTGCGTCGACAATCGGCCCGACGGACGGCAGGTCGTGGGTCACGCCCAATACCCGGTTGATGAGGTTGAATTCCAGTTGCTGCACACCCGCCAGCTTGCCCAGCTTGTTCTGGATCAGGGTCTGCTCGGTGGGGCAGTCCATCGCTTCAATGCGAAAGCTGCTCAGGCGCGCGCCCGCAGTGGCCGCGGCGGCCAGCTTGACGACGCTCGGTCCCCCTGCGCCAGGGCAGCAGCTATGGGCGTGAGCGTGCGTGTCGCCATGCCCATGTTCGTGATCGTGATCGTGATCGTGATCGTGATCGTGATCGTGATCGTGATCGTGATCGTGCTTGTTCGGTGCGTGAATGGAATCGCTCATCAGATTGCGTCCGGGAAAGGTGCCTGTTGCCAAGTAAAGACCCTGTAGCCACTATAGGGTCAAGCATCCTTTTGGAGAACTGCTTGATGAAAATTGGCGAACTGGCGAAATTGACCGACTGTCAGGTCGAAACCATCCGTTATTACGAACGCGAAGGGCTGCTGCCAGAGCCTGCGCGCAGTGAAGGCAACTACCGTTTGTACACCCAGGCCCATGTTGAGCGGCTGACGTTTATCCGCAATTGCCGCAGCCTGGACATGACCCTGGAAGAAATCCGCAGCCTGCTCAACCTGCGTGACAGCCCCCAGGATCAGTGCGAAAGCGTGAATGCGCTGATCGACGAACATATTCATCACGTCAAGGCGCGGGTCGACAGTTTGCTGGCCCTGCAGGCGCAATTGCTCGACCTGCGGCAAAAGTGTGGCGAGGGGCCTGACGGGGAGCATTGCGGGATTTTGCAGCAGCTGGAAGTCAGCGGCTCGGTCAGCCCGCCGGAAGGCGAGCCCAGCCATGTGGGCAGAAGCCACGGGCATTGATTGCAGGGCGCCGATGCAGGCCTTGGCCCTTCAATCGTGCCGGACGCGGAGCGCCTAAAACGCTATTCTGTCCAGGTTTTCCCCTTACAGAATGTGAACTGCCAAATGCCAGACTGGAACCACTACCTACAGCGCATCCTTGAGTTGATGAAGCGCTATCCAGGGCTGATCGCGGCGTTTGGCTTTTGCTCGGGGGTGGGCAGTTTCATTCTGGTGGACCGCCAGCAAGGCATGGCCCGCTGGATTGCGGTGATCCTGCTGGTGAGCTGGGTCTGGTTGATGCTGGAAAACACCTTCACCCGGCTGTTCAGCCGGGTGTTCAAGCGCGAAATACCTGAACCGCTGCTGCGCTATGCCACCCAGATGATCCACCAGGAAAGTTTTTTTTTCGTCCTGCCATTTTTCTTTATCACCACCACCTGGAACAGTGGCCAACTGGTCTTTACCGGACTTCTGGGCGTGTGCGCACTGATCGCCATCACTGACCCGCTGTATTACAAATGGCTGGCCCCCCGGCGCTGGCTGTTTCTGGCCCTGCACACCCTGGCCCTGTTCGCGGCCATGCTGACGGCGTTGCCGATCATCCTCAACCTCACCACCTCCGAGAGCTACAAGCTGGCGCTGGGCACCGCCGTGCTGCTGTCCATTCCCAGCCTGGCCGTGAGCCTGCCGCTGAAAACCTGGCGTGGCTGGCTGGTATTGCCCTTGATAGTCCTGGCCCTGGGCGGCACCGGCTGGCTGCTGCGATCCTGGGTGCCACCAGCTACGCTGTGGATGACCGAAGTGGCCGTCACCACCCAGTTGCAGGACCGCACGCCGGGCGAGAGCATCAAGCACATCAGCGTCAGCGAGCTGCGCAGTCGTGGCCTGTACGCCTATACCTCGATCAATGCGCCCCGGGGTTTGAATGAGCGGATTTACCATGTGTGGCAACTCAACGGCCAGGAGGTCGACCGCATCGCCCTGGATATTCATGGCGGGCGCAAAGAGGGTTATCGCGCCTGGACCCACAAGCAGAATTTCCCGCCGGACCCGGTGGGTCGCTGGCAAGTCCGGGTGTTGACCGAGGATGGGCAACTGATCGGCGTTTTGCGCTTCAGGGTTAACCTGGATCAATCTGCGCCTGCGGTTGTTAAGGCAAACTGAAGCACTTTTGCCGGATTGTGCTATTACATAAGGTCTGCGTTCAAACGTACCGAGCTGGGAGCTTAAGACTATTACGGCCATGGCGGGCAATGCCCAACTAGACACTTCCGGTAATCCGGCGCGACTGCTGATCAGCGGCGACTGGACGCTTGCCCATTACACACGCCTCAAGCAGCAGACCGAACAGCTGGTCGGCAAGTACGATGCACAGACCGCCATCAACCTGGACGACGTGTCCAGCATCGATACGGCCGGGGCTTCGCTGCTGGTGGAGCTGCTGGGGGCAGAGCGCGTCAGCCAGTTGACCGACACCGCACAAAAACTCCCCGCCGCCGACCGCGCCTTGCTGCAAACGGTCTATTCCTCGATGCGCGATTTTTGCGTGCCGGTCGCAGCCCAGGAACAGAACGTCGGCATCCTCTTGCTCAGCCGCATCGGCAGCGCGGTCTACAAGCTGTGGCAAGACTCCCTGCAACTGCTGGGGTTTATCGGCCTGATCCTGCAGACCCTGGCGCGCAACCTGTTTCGACCCAAACAATGGCGCATCACCCCGGTGGTGGCGCATATCGAGCAGATCGGTCTTAACGCCGCGCCGATCGTGGTGTTGCTGACCTTTATGGTGGGCGCCGTAGTGGCGTTTCTCGGGGCCACGGTACTGGCCAACTTTGGTGCGGGGATTTTTACCGTTGACCTGGTGGCGTTTTCCTTCCTGCGTGAATTCGGCGTGTTGCTCACCGCCATCCTGCTCGCCGGGCGCACGGCCAGTGCCTTTACCGCACAAATCGGCTCGATGAAGGCCAACGAAGAGATCGACGCGATCCGCACCCTGGGCCTCGATCCGATGGACTTGCTGGTGTTGCCACGGGTGCTGGCGCTGTTGATTTCCCTGCCGCTGCTGACATTCATGGCCATGATGGCGGGCATCCTCGGCGGTGCCGTGGTCTGCGTGGTGTCCCTGGGTATCTCGCCGGACATGTTTATTTCGCTGCTGCACTCGGATATCGGCGTGCAGCACTTTTTGGTGGGCATGGTCAAAGCGCCGTTCTTTGCCTTCCTGATTGCCGCGGTGGGCTGCCTTGAAGGCTTTAAAGTCAGCGGCAGCGCCGAGTCGGTGGGCGCCCACACCACGTCCAGCGTGGTCCAGTCGATCTTTATCGTGATCGTCCTCGACGCCGTGGCCGCGTTGTTCTTTATGGAGATGGGCTGGTGAGTACGTCCCTGCGCAAACCCGGCGAGACCGTGATCGAGGTGCGTGACCTGTGCAACCGCTTTGGTAGCCAGACCGTGCATGAACACCTCGACCTTGATGTGTACAAAGGTGAGATTCTCGGCGTGGTCGGCGGCTCCGGCACCGGCAAATCCGTGCTGCTGCGCAGTATTGTCGGTTTGCGTCGGCCCACTGAAGGGCAGGTCCGGGTGTTTGGCCAGGACTTGATGAGCCTTGATGAACAGGCGCGCTCAATGATCGAGCGGCGCTTTGGTGTGCTGTTTCAGATGGGCGCGCTGTTTTCTTCACTGACGGTAAAAGAGAACATCGCCCTGCCCCTGATCGAGCACGCCGGCCTGAGCCGGCCTGATGCCGAGCACCTGGCGTGCGTCAAGCTGGCGCTGTCGGGATTGCCCCTGTCGGCAGCAGACAAGTACCCGTCTTCACTGTCCGGTGGCATGGTCAAGCGCGCAGCGCTGGCCCGGGCGCTGGCGCTGGACCCGGACATCCTGTTTCTGGACGAACCCACCGCTGGGCTGGATCCGATCGGCGCGGCGGCCTTTGACCAACTTATCCTGACACTGCGCGATGCGCTGGGGTTAAGCGTGTTCCTGGTCACCCACGATCTCGACACGCTGTACACCATCACTGACCGGGTGGCGGTGCTGTCGCAAAAACGGGTGCTGGTGGCGGCACCCATCACTGAGGTCGAAGACTACGACGACCCGTGGATTCATGACTATTTCCATGG
Organism: Pseudomonas sp. FSL R10-0056; assembly: GCF_009600105.1. Lineage (NCBI taxonomy): Bacteria > Pseudomonadati > Pseudomonadota > Gammaproteobacteria > Pseudomonadales > Pseudomonadaceae > Pseudomonas > Pseudomonas sp. FSL R10-0056. The sequence goes on along the minus strand of NZ_WIWL01000204.1, from coordinate 124,864 downwards.
CCCCCGTGGCCGCGCCGCGTACGAAGCGGCAACCCACCTCAAGGAGCAATGACATGGAAACCCGTGCCCATCATGTATTGATCGGCCTGTTCAGCGTCCTGATTGTCGTCGGGGCCATGCTGTTTGGCCTGTGGCTGGCCAAGGCGAGCATGGACAGCACGTTCAAGGATTACGAAGTGGTGTTCAACGAAGCCGTCAGCGGCCTGTCCAAAGGCAGCTCGGTGCAATACAACGGGATCAAGGTCGGCGACGTGATCGAACTGCGCCTGGACGACAAGGACCCGCGCCGGGTACTGGCGCGCATTCGTCTGGCGGCCAACACCCCGGTCAAGGTCGACACCAAGGCCAAGCTGGCGCTGACCGGCGTGACCGGGACTTCGATCATCCAGCTCAGTGGCGGTGACCCCAACAGCCCGCCCCTCAAGGGCAAGGACGGCAAGCTGCCGGAAATCGTGGCTTCGCCCTCGCCCATTGCCCGCCTGCTCACCGACGGCTCTGACGTGATGGCCAACGTCAATATGCTGCTGCATAACGCCAATGCGTTGTTCTCCGAAGACAACGTCAACCGTGTCAGCAAGACCCTGGACAACCTTGAGCAAACCACTACGGCCATTGCCGGTCAGCGCGGCGATATCAGCCAGACATTGAAACAGCTGGCCCAGGTCGGTAAACAGGCCAGCGTCACGCTTGAGCAAACCAACGTGCTGATGCGCAACGCCAACGGCCTGTTGAGCACCGAAGGCAAACAGATGTTCAACAGCGCCGAGCAGGCCATGAACTCCCTGCAGCAGAGCACGGCGACGATCAACAAACTGATCAACAACAATGAGGACTCGCTCAACAGCGGCCTGCAGGGGCTGAATCAGCTCGGCCCTGCAGTCAATGAACTGCGCGAAACCCTTGGCACATTGCGCTCGATCTCGCGGCGCCTGGAATCCAATCCAAGCGGTTACTTGCTGGGCCGCGAGCAGAACAAGGAATTCACCCCATGAAGCGCACCTATCGCCTGGCAGGTTCCATCGCCCTTGCTACTGGCCTGAGCCTGCTCAGCGCCTGCTCGATTTTGCCCAAACCCGAGATAGTCGACGTGTATCGGCTGCCGGCGGCGCAAGCACCCATGGCCGTCAGCCAGAGTACACCAGTGAAGTGGTCATTGCGTCTGGAAAAGCCGATGACCACTGGCGCGTTGAACAGCCAGAACATCGTGGTGGTGCCTGAGGGCAACCTGATCAGTAACTACAAAGGTGCCCGCTGGAGCGATACGGCCCCGGTGCTGTTGCGCAACCGTCTGCTTGAGGCCTTCTTGCAGGATGGCAGGATCCAGGGCTTGAGCACCGATGACAGCAACTTGCAGTCCGATTACGAACTGGGGGGCGAATTGTTGGCGTTTCAGACCCACTACAACGGCAAAAGCCCGGAAGTGCTGATCCAGTACAACGCCCGCCTGGTACGCAGCAGCGATCAGCGGGTGATTGCTTCCAAACGCTTTGAGACGCGCCAGCCGCTGAGTAACCCGATGGTACCAGGCGTGGTCGCAGGTTTTGGCCAGGCCAGTGATGTGCTGATGCCACAAGTGGTGCAGTGGGTGATGCAGCAGGGGCAGGCGCAGCGTTAAAAAGCCCGAAGCAAGAGCCAAAAGCCCCTCCCCCCAACCCTCTCCCTGCGGAGAGGGTTGAAACCAGGTTCACACCTCCCTTCAATTAAAGACCGCTGTCTTGATACCGGCATTCGTAAATTCACACTAATCACCCTGCTGTAGGAGCGGGCTTGCTCGCGATGGGATCGACGCGGTGTGTCTGTCAGACCACGTCGTCCGAATCGCGAGCAAGCCCGCTCCCACGGGGTTACGCATGTTCTGGCGGCGGGTTCTTGTTCTCCTTGATCTTGTACGAAGCCACATACAGCGCTGGCAAAAACAACAGCGTGAGCAAGGTGGCCGATAGAATGCCGCCGATCATGGCGTAGGCCATCGGCCCCCAGAACACGTCCCGGGCAATCGGAATCATGCCCAGGCTGGCCGCTGCCGCGGTCAGCAGAATTGGCCGACGACGATGCTGGGTGGCTTGCATCACCGCGTGCCACGGATCGAAGCCGTCGCGTTCGTACTGGTCGATCTGGGTCACCAGGATCACCGAGTTACGCACGATGATGCCCACCAGCGCCAGAATCCCCAGGATCGCCACAAAGCCCATCGGCGTGCCGGTGGGCACCAGCGCCAGCACCACGCCAATCAGCCCCAATGGCGCGACACTCACCACCAGAAACATCTTGTGCACGCTTTGCAGCTGGATCATCAGGAAGGTTGCCATCAAGAACAGCATCAACGGCACGACTTTGGCGATCGGGCCCTGGGCCTTGGCGCTCTGCTCTACCGTACCGCCGGTTTGCACGTTGTAGCCTTCAGGCAGGTTGGTGGCGAACTTGTCGACCTCGGGCTTGAGCACCTTGACCAGATCGGTCGGCTGCATCGAGCCACGTACGGAGGCCTTGAGGGTCAGGGTGGGGATCCGGTCACGGCTCCAGATCAGCGGTTGCTCAAGCTCGTAGCGCACCGTGGCAAAGGCCAATAGCGGGATCGAGGTGCCGCTGGGGGTGGTGATCTGCAGGTTGAGCAGGGTTTCCGGGGTACCGCGCTCGTTGCTGTTGGCCCGCCCGACGATATTGATCAGGTAAATGTTGTCCTTGACCTGGCTGACGGCGGCACCGCTGACGATGCTGTTCATCACATGGGCCACGTCTTCGGATGACAGCCCGAACTGGCGGGCCTTGTCCTGGGCAATGTCGATACGCAGCACCTTGCCGGGCTCGTTCCAGTTGAAGATGGTTTCACCGACATTGGGGTTGGCGTCGAGCACCGAGGCCAGGTCGATCGAGTACTTGCGCACCAGGTCGATATTCGGCCCGCTGACCCGATATTGCAGCGGCTGGCCCACCGGCGGGCCCAGTTCCAGGGTGTGTACGAAGCTGCCCACCCCTACAAAGTCCTCGCGCAAGCGTTTGTTGAGCCGTTCGATCAGGGCATCACGGCTTTCCAGGCCTTTGCTGACAATCACCAACTGGGCATAGAAAGGGTTTTGCAGTTGCTGATCGAGCGGCAGGTAGAAACGGATCGCGCCTTCACCGATGTACGAGCTCCAGCGCACGATATCGTCATCGCCCTTGAGCGACTCCTCAAAACGCTGGGTGACCTTGAGCGTCTCCTGGATCGAAGCGTTTTGCGGCAGGTTCAGGTCCACCAGAATCTCGGGGCGGTCAGAGGCCGGGAAAAACTGGTTCTGCACCAGGCCCATGCCGAACACCGCCAGTACAAACATCAGCACTGTCGCGCCAATGGTCGTCCAGCGATAACGCATGCACCACAGCAGCGCGGTGTCGAAGGCCTGGGCCAGGCGCCCGGGTTTCTCGGGCTTGGGTTTGACCTTGGCGCTGAGGATATGCACGCCCAGCACCGGCGCGAACAGCACGGCCACCACCCACGACACCAGCATTGCCACGGCAATCACCGCGAACAGGGTGAAGGTGTACTCCCCCGCCGAGCTGTTGTTAAGGCCGATGGGCACAAAGCCTGCCACGGTCACCAGTGTCCCGGTGAGCATCGGGAACGCCGTGGAATGATAGGCAAAGGTTGCCGCCTGCTCCTTGGTTTCCCCAAGTTCCAGCCGGGTGATCATCATCTCCACCGTGATCATCGCATCGTCCACCAGCAGGCCCAGGGCGATGATCAGCGCACCCAGCGACACGCGCTGCATGGCGATGCCGGTAAATTCCATAAACACGAACACCAGCGCCAGCACCAACGGGATCGAGATCGCCACCACCAGACCGGCGCGCAGGCCCAGGCTGATAAAACTCACCGCCAGTACAATCACCACCGCCTCAAACAGGGCGCTGGTGAAGCCGCTGACAGCTTCCTCGACCACTTGCGCCTGATCGGACACCATATGCACGCCAACACCTACCGGTAACTGCGCGGTCAGGTCGTCGATGCGCTGCTGTAGTTGCTTGCCGAACTCCTGAATGTTGCCACCATCAATCATGGCGATTGCCAGACCAATGGCCGGCTTGCCGTTGTAATGGAACATGGGGGCCGCGGGGTCGACGTAGCCACGGGTGATTTCGGCAATGTCGGCCAGGCGGTAAAAACGGTCGTTGACCCGCAGATTCACGGCGGCCAGATCCTCAACGCTGTGGAACTGCCCCGAGGTGCGTACCGACATGCGCTCCGGCCCGGCCTCGATTACCCCGGCGGGAGTGACGGCGTTCTGCTCTTGCAGGCTTTCCAGAATGTGCTGTTGGTCGAGGCCCAAAGCTGCCAGTTTGCGGGTCGAGAAATCCAGATAGAAGGTTTCGTCCTGTTCACCGATGGTCATCACCTTGCCGCGATTGGGTACATCGCGAATGCCGGTGCGCACTTGCTCTACATAGTCGCGCAGCTGACGCATGGTGAAGCCGTCGCCGGTGAAGGCGAAAATGGTGCCATAGACATCACCGAACTCATCGTCGAACCCCGGGCCTTGAATGCCCTGGGGAAAGTCGCCGCGAATGTCGCCGATCTTTTTGCGCACCTCATACCAGATATGCGGGATGGCATCGGCTTTGGTGGTGTCCTTGAGGAACACAAACACCGTCGACTCACCGGGTCGGGTGTAGCTCTGCACGTAGTCGAGAGAATCCAGCTCCTCAAGCTTTTTCTCGATGCGATCGGTGATTTGCAGGCGGGTTTCGTCGACCGTAGCACCGGGCCATTTGGACTGGATGACCATGGTTTTGATGGCGAAGGACGGGTCTTCAGCGCGCCCCAGATTGATGTACGAAAAAATCCCGGCGACCACCGCCACAAACATCAAATACCACACAAATGACTGATGCTTCAGGGCCCACTCGGACAGGTTGAACTTCCCATTCATTGCGAGCTTTCCTTATCGAGTCTGACTTTCTGCCCGGGGGTGAGGCTGTACACACCTGCACTGACCACCCTGTCGCCGGTTTTGATACCACCCGACAACAGCACGTTGCGGGCGTCGCGGCGCAGTACGCTGACGTCACGCGGGCTGACGGTTTGGGTGGCGCTGTCAATGATCCATACGCGGCTGTGGCCGTCGACTTCCTGCAGGGCAGTGAGCGGCAGCTGGAAGTGCTCGGCTGTCGGGCTGCTGACGGTCACGCTCACCGAGCTGCCAAGACGGAATGCCGCCGGCGTCTGGTCCAGTGTCAGGCGGGTGCGCCGGGTGCGGGTGGCGCTGTCGGCTTGCGGGGCGATTTCGCGGACATGGGCGCGGGTGTTGATAGTCGGGTCGAGCTGGCCGGCGACGAGGAATTCGATACCTTTGGGCAGTGCTTCGGCCAACGGACCCGGCAGGTCGATGACCGCCTCCTTGATTTCAGGGCGGGCCAGTGTGACCACTTCCTGGCCAATGCTCACCACTTGCCCGGCCTCGGCATGCCATTGGGTAATCACGGCATCATGGTCGGCGCGCAGGTTGCAGTAGCTGAGCTGGTCCTGAGCCTGATTGACCGCAGCCTGCGCCTGCTGCATCGAAGCCTGTGTGGTCTTGAGGTCGGCTTGCGCGGTGTCCAGTTGGGCCTGGGCGCCCACACCACGGTCGAACAGCTCTTGCTGACGACGGGCATTGGCCCTGGCGTTGATCAATTGTGCCTGTACCTTGGCCAGATCACCCTGGGCCGCACGTAGCTGATTTTGCTGATCGGTGGGGTCGAGGTTGGCCAGAATGTCACCCTGTTTCACCACCGCACCCACATCGTAATAACGGCGCACGATGCGCCCCGGAACACGAAAGCCCAGGGTGCTTTCATAACGAGCTTCGATACTCCCAGCAAAGCGGCCCAGATCCTGGACCAGCTCGGGCCGGGCAATCACATACAGCGCCGGGCGAACGGGTTCCGGCGGCTGTTTCTCCGAGCAGCCCATCAGCATCGCAGCAGCCAGCGGCATCATCCATAAACGCCTCATAACTGCACCCCTTCGGCCGGTGCGGGAACGATTTCAACTTTCATGCCCGGGTGTAACAACTGCCCCCCTGCAACCACGACTTTTTCTCCATCCTTGAGGCCTTCGCTGACAATCACGCTGCCGGTCAGGTAGCGCCCGACCTTGACCCGTTGCAGGCGTACATTGCTTTGCTCGTCGGCGATCCATACGGCGGGCTCGCTGATGTCCTTGGTCAGGGCCGACCATGGCAGTTCAATGCTGGCGCTGGGCGGCGGGGTCAGGTTGACACTGACAATCGAGCCCAGGTCCATGCCCTTGGGCAAGGCGTCGAGCTGCACCTTGATCTGCAGCGTGCCGCTTTGTGCCGCAACCGTGGGAGTGATTTCACGGATCTGGCCGTTGACCTTGATCGTCGGATCGCTCAGCAGCGTGACCTGTACCGTGGGGTCTTTGGGGGGTTCGATAAACAGCGATTCATACACGTTGAATACGGCATCCCGTGCGCCATCGCGGGCCAGGGTAAAAATCGGCATGGTGGCCTGCACCACCTGGCCCACTTCGGCCTGGCGCGCGGTGATGATGCCCGGCGCCTCGGCTTCCAGGTTGCTGTAACTCAGTTGTTCGCGGGCGTTGGCCAATTGCGCCTGGGCCGCTGCGAGGGCACTTTTGGCGCTCAGTTGGGCGGCATTGGCAGCATCGTATTCGCTTTGGCTGGTGTAGCCCTTTGGCAGCAGCTTTTGCTGACGCACAAACGCCGCGCGGGTTTGCACCACTTGCGCCTGTTGCGCGTTAACGCTGGCCTGGGCGGTCTCGACCTGGATCTTCAGGTCTTTGGGGTCGAGACGGGCCAGCACCTGATGGGCCTGGATATGGTCACCTACATCCACCTTGCGCTCGATAATCTTGCCACCCACCCGGAATGACAGCTGGGTTTCGACCCGGGCCTGAATATCACCGCTGAGCTGGATCGGTGGGGCGAACTCACGGGTACTCACCTGTTGCACATACACCCGGGGGGACAGAGGCTCTTTGGGGCCCTCCTTGCCGCACGCGGTGAGAAGCGCCAACAGGCTCAAGCCCAAAATGCCCGTGTTCAGTGGACCAGCCATGCAAGCTCCTTTGCGTGATGCCGTTTAACATGCGGATACGGTTGATAGCGTAGAACAGTGTTCAGCGTCTGTGGGACTCTATTACCGCCTATCAGTTTCACGAAATGAGGTCACCCCATGCTCACCACCCTGGCCGTGGCCAACTACCGTTCCATCAATCAGTTGGTGGTGCCCCTGGCCCGGCTGAATCTGATCACCGGCCCCAATGGCAGTGGCAAATCCAACCTTTATCGCGCCCTGCGCTTGTTGGCCGAAACCGCCCAGGGGGGTGTGGTCAATGCCCTGGCCCGTGAAGGCGGCCTGAGCTCGACGTTCTGGGCCGGGCCTGAGGTGATCTCCCGCCGCATGAAGCTGGGCGAGGTTGATGTCAACGCCAGCGTGCGCCAGGAAGCCAAGCGCCTGCGCCTTGGTTTTGCCGGAGAAGACTTCAGCTACGCCATCGCCCTGGGCTTGCCGATACCCGGACGCACGCAGTTCAACCTCGACCCGCAGATCAAGCATGAGAGCCTCTGGGCAGGGCCTTTTTACCGCCCGGCCAGCGAGCTGGTTGAACGTAAAGGCCCCATGATCCGCGCCCGTGACGGCCGCAACTGGCAGGTGTTGGCACAGCACACGCCGCTTTTCGACAGCCTGTTCGATCAGGTCGGCAGCTTGCAGGCATCCCCTGAAGTGTTGCAGTTGCGCGAGTCCATCCGTGGCTGGCGTTTTTACGATCACTTTCGCACTGACCCCGACGCGCCTGTGCGCCAACCACAACTGGGCACGCGCACGCCGGTGCTGCATCATGATGGCCGTGATCTGGCCGCTGCGTTGCAAACAATCCTTGAGGTCGGCAACCCTGAAGCCTTGCATGCCGCGATCAGCGATGCATTCCCTGGCGCACGGCTGGAAATCGAATGTGTGCCCGGCGGGCATTTTTATATCGAGTTTTATCAAGAGGGGCTGCTGCGCCCGTTGTCTGCTGCCGAGCTCTCGGACGGTACCTTGCGCTATCTGCTGCTGGTTGCGGCTTTGCTGACCCCGCGTCCGCCGAGCATGATGGTGCTCAACGAACCGGAAACCAGCTTGCACCCCGATTTGTTGCCCGCGCTGGCGCGGCTGATCATCAGTGCTTCGCAGCACTCGCAGGTGTGGGTGGTATCCCATGCCCGGCGTCTGATCGCCGCCCTGCAACAAGACCCTGAGTGCAACTGCATCGTGCTGGAAAAAAACCTTGGCCAGACAGAAGTGGTCGGCCAACGCATGCTGGACCAGCCCGCCTGGTATTGGCCCGACAAATAAAAACGCCGACGCTATAAAAGCCGTCGGCGTTTTCAGTAGCCTGGCGTGTAATCAGAACGCTGGCAGTACCGCACCTTTGTATTTTTCAGCAATAAAGGCTTTTACTTCAGGGCTGGTCAGGGCCTTGGCCAGCTTCTGGATTGCGACGCTGTCCTTGTTGTCAGGGCGGGCAACCAGGAAGTTCACGTATGGCGAATCAGCACCTTCGATGATCAGCGCGTCAGTGGCCGGGTTCAGGCCTGCTTCCAGCGCGTAGTTGGTGTTGATCATGTCCAGGTCAACCTGGTCCAGCACCCGTGGCAGCAGTGCGGACTCAAGTTCCTTGAACTTGAAGTTGTGCGGGTTCTTGGCGATGTCCTTCGGGGTCGACACAGCGTTGGTCGGGTCTTTGAGTTCGATCAGACCGGCCTTTTGCAGCAGAATCAGGGCACGGCCGCTGTTGCTGCCTTCGTTAGGGATAGCGATGGTTGCGCCGTCTTTAAGCTCGGACAGGTTTTTGACTTTCTTCGAGTAGCCACCGAAGGGTTCAACGTGAACACCGATCACGGTGGTCAGGTTGGTGCCTTTGCCTTTATTGAAGCTTTCCAGGTATGGAAGGGTCTGGAAGTAGTTGGCGTCCAGGTGTTTTTCGGCCACTTGCACGTTAGGTTGCACGTAGTCGGTGAACACTTTGATTTCCAGATCCACGCCTTCTTTGGCGAGGGTTGGTTTGATCAGCTCAAGGATTTCGGCGTGAGGCACCGGCGTTGCGGCAACCACCAGTTTTTCGCCAGCCTGTGCCAGGCCTGCAGTCAAAGCAGCCGCCAATGCGGTAAACAACAGAACCTTTTTCATGCGATACCCTTATGTGTGTGACCGTTCGTATGACGGTTTTCCTGGAAGACGAAGCGGACAATACCGAGTTTCTTTATTCCAGAACAATAATATTTATTCAGCTTCTTATGCCATTTTGTTCACTTGAGTTTTTTTGGGAGCGGGCTTGCCCGCGATAGGAACGCCGTGGTGTGACAGATACACCGCGTCGCTGCCATCGCGGGCAAGCCCGCTCCCACAGGGTCAAGGCAACAACTGCCTGATCGCCGCCAACTCCTGTGCCGTGGCGCCTTTTATAAACAGCTCGATCTGGCTCAGAGCGTCAGGCAGGTTCAAGTGCTCGGGCTGGATCTCCTCGCCGGTGCTCACCAGTAATGCAAAATGAATCACGTTTTCCAGCTCACGGGTATTGCCCGGCCAGCTGTGGCGCTCAAGTACCCGCTGGGCTCTGTCGCTGATAAACGGCACGGGCAGGTTCAGGCGCTGGCTGTAAATGCCCAGGAAATATTCGGCCAGCGAAAGGATGTCTCCCGGCCGCTCGCGCAACGCGGGCAAGTCCAGCCGCCCTTCGCTGAGGTAGTGATACAGCCGCTCGTGGAATTTTCCGGCAGCCACCGCCTGCGCCAGATCGATACTGGTGGCCGCCACCAGGCGCACGTCCACCGGGCTCGGTTGATGGGCGCCCACACGGGTAACTTCGTGGGTTTCCAGGGCCGCCAGCAGCTTGGTCTGGATTGCCCATGGCAAGTCGCCGATTTCGTCCAGATAAAGAGTCCCGCCATTGGCCGAACCAAACCACCCGGCGCGGCTGCTGGCCGAACTGCTGTGTGTTCCGGCGGCATAGCCAAACAGCTCGGCGTCAGCGTAAGTGGGGCTGATGGCACCGCAATTGACTGACACAAACAGGCCGGTGCGGTCACTGGCGCGGTGGATATGTCGAGCCAGCAACTCTTTGCCGCTGCCGGTTTCACCACGGATCAGCACGGGCAAGGCGCGCGGCGCGAGCAGCTCCAGATCGTTGCGTAATTGGCGCGAGCGGGGGTCGACAAACACCAGCGCTTTGGCGCGAATGCTCAGCGGGCTTTTTTCCGCGTCAGGAAAGGTCAGCAGCGGCTGACCGAAGGTTTCATGCAGGCTCATGGCAGGCTCCCGCCCGCCGCCGGAGGGTGGGCGCGGGCGTTACAGGAATTCACGCGCGACGCAGGGCGCCGTGCTCGATACGGGTTTGCAGGCGGTATAAAAAGGCGAAGCCTTGCTCCCAGCGCTGGTGTCCGGATTTAACGTTGATATGCCCGGCGCCGCTGATGATGCCGATCTCGGCGCCCCATTGACGGGCAAATTCCATAGCCCGTGGCGCGCTGACAGCACCATCGTTATCCGAGCTGACGATGTGGCTTGGAAAAGGCAACGACCGGGTCGGGATCGGGGCAAAGTTGCGCAAGGCCGGCGCACAGGCCGGGCGCTCGACGTCTGCCGGGGCCACCAGCAACGCGCCGCGCACTTGGTTTAACAGGCTTTCTGGCGCACGCTCGGCCCAATGGGCTACGGTAATGCAACCCAGGCTGTGGGCGATCAGGATCACGGGGGTGCTGTCGGCAGCAATGGCTTCGGCCAGGGCGGCGATCCAGTCTTCGCGGCGGGGCGTCAGCCAGTCGGCCTGCTCCACCCGAGCACTGTTCGGCAAGCTGTTTTGCCAGTGGGTTTGCCAATGATCGTCGGACGAACCTTGCCAGCCCGGCACTATCAAATAGCGAATCGAATCGTTGCCCATGGGTGTGCGCCTCCAGCGGTATGTGTGTTACCGAGTCAGTATAGGGACGGTTTTTAGATTCGCTAAGGAATAAGAAGCTATTTGTTTATAACTAAAAATAAAAACTTGAGGGTTGTGCACCATGAAAAGCCTGGTCGACCATTTGAGCCAATATGCTGCCTATCACCGCGACCCACACAATATCGCCACGCATTTCGTGGGCATCCCGCTGATCGTGATTGCCGTTGCAACCCTGCTGTCGCGCCCGCAATGGATGGGTATTTCACCGGCAGTGCTGGTGATGCTGGCCAGTGCCGTGTTTTACCTGCGCCTTGAGTTGCGCCTGGGGTTGTTGATGACGCTGCTGCTGGCTTTGACGGTGTGGCTGGGGCACGCGCTGGCGGGGTTGGGCACCGCTGCCTGGCTGGGCTGGGGCATTGGACTGTTTGTGGTGGGCTGGGTGTTCCAGTTTGTCGGGCATTACTACGAGGGGCGCAAGCCGGCGTTTATCGATGACGTCACCGGGCTGATCGTGGGACCGCTGTTCGTGGTGGTGGAACTGGGGTTTTTGCTGGGCTGGCGCGAGGATTTGCGTCGAGAGATGGCGCTGCGCGCCGGTTAGCGCATTGTGGGAGCGGGCTTGCTCGCGATTGGGCCACCGCAGGGTGAAAGAGTCACCGCGTCGTGGCCATCGCGGGCAAGCCCGCTCCCACAAGGGCAGGTCAGTGTTTGAACGCCTGATGCAACTGCGCCAGGGTTTCGAAGTGGTACTTGGGTGCAAACGAGTTCAGCTCTTCAAAGCTGCCAAAGCCATAGCCCACCGCCGCTGCGTCCATGCCGTTGTCGCGGGCACCGATCAGGTCGTGCTTGCGATCACCGATCATCAGGGTTTGCGCCGGGTCCAGTCCTTGTTCGTTGACCAGATGGGCAATCAGCTCAACCTTGTTGGTGCGGGTACCGTCCAGCTCGCTACCGTAGATCACCTTGAAGTGCCTGGCGAAATCAAAGTGGCGGGCAATTTCGCGGGCATAGATATGCGGCTTTGAGGTAGCGATAAACAGTTGGCGGCCCTGTGCAACCAGCTCTTCCAGCAAGGGAGTGACACCCTCGAACACTTCATTTTCGTACAGCCCGGTCACGGCAAAACGCTCGCGGTAAAAGCCCATCGCCTCCCACGCCTTCGCCTCGTCGAAGCCATAACTGGCCATGAACTGTTGCAGCAGCGGCGGGCCGATAAAGTGCTCGAGTTTGCTCAGGTCTGGCTCATCAATGCCCAGTTTGCTCAAACCGAACTGGATCGAGCGGGTGATCCCTTCCCGTGGGTCGGTCAGGGTGCCATCGAGGTCGAACAATACGTTCTGGTAATGCATGCAGGGCTCCAAAAAGGGGGGCTTAAACGGGCTGGGCGTAGCCTTCGGCCAAGTGCTGGTCCTTGAGCTTGACGTAATTGCCGGCACTGTAGGTAAAGAAGGCCTTTTCTTTTTCGGTCAATTCGCGCACTTGCTTCACCGGGCTGCCCACATACAGAAAGCCGCTGGCCAGGCGTTTGCCCGGTGGCACCAGACTGCCCGCGCCGACGATCACGTCGTCTTCAATCACGGCGCCGTCCATCACGATGCTACCCATGCCGATCAGGATGCGGCTGCCCACGTTACAGCCGTGCAACATGACTTTGTGGGCGATGGTCACGTCATCACCGATCAGCAGCGGGAAGCCTTCAGGGTTGAAGGGCCCGGCGTGGGTGATGTGGAGTACGCAACCGTCCTGCACGCTGGTGCGCGCACCGATGCGGATGCGGTGCATATCGCCGCGAATCACGGTCAGTGGCCAGATGGAACTGTCGGCGCCGATTTCGACGTCACCGATCACCACCGCCGAGCGATCGACAAAGGCACGCTCTCCCAAGGTCGGTGTGTGCTGCTGGAATGGACGAATGGACACAAATAGCTTCCTTCTTTAGCCGTAATAGGGCGTTGCAATGCTGCGGTCAGCGTCGATTGTAATTAAGATGAGCCAATGTTTCTTCCAGCCAAGGTGCCAAACGTGAGCGAGAACAACCCTCTATTGCAGCCCTATGACCTGCCGCCGTTCTCGGCGATCCGTCCTGAGCACGTACAGCCGGCCATCGAGCAGATCCTCGCCGACAACCGTGCCGGCATTCAAGCCATCCTCAAGGATCAGGGCCAGAACCCGACATGGGCAGGCCTGGTATTGGCGATGGATGAGTTGAACGACCGGCTGGGCGCGGCCTGGAGCCCGGTCAGCCACCTTAACGCGGTGTGCAACAGCGCAGAGCTGCGTGAAGCCTATGAGGCCTGCCTGCCGGCATTGAGCGCTTACTCCACCGAGATGGGCCAGAACCGCGAACTGTTCCAGGCCTTTGAAGCCCTGGCCCACAGCCCGCAAGTCGGCGACTTCGACCAGGCCCAGAAAACCATTCTTGAGCATTCGCTGCGCGACTTCCGCCTGTCGGGTATCGACCTGCCGGAGGCCGAGCAAAAGCGTTACGCCGAGGTACAAAGCAAGCTTTCCGAGTTGGGCAGCAAGTTCTCCAACCAGTTGCTGGACGCCACCCAGGCCTGGACCAAGCACATCACCGACGAAACAGCACTGGCGGGCCTGACCGACTCGGCCAAGGCGCAAATGGCGGCTGCCGCACAGGCCAAGGGCCTGGACGGCTGGCTGATCAGCCTCGAGTTCCCCAGCTACTTCCCGGTGATGACCTACGCCGAAGACCGCGCCCTGCGCGAAGAAGTCTACGCGGCTTACTGCACCCGCGCCTCGGACCAGGGCCCGAATGCCGGCAAGTTCGACAACGGCCCGGTAATGGAAGAAATTCTCGACCTGCGTCAGGAGCTGGCCAAGCTGCTGGGTTTTGCCAGCTTCGCCGAGCTGAGCCTGGCCACCAAAATGGCCGAGACACCGGATCAGGTGCTGACCTTCCTGCGTGACCTGGCCAAGCGCAGCAAGCCGTTCGCTGCCCGCGACCTTGAGCAACTGCAAGCCTACGCCAGCGAGCAAGGTACCCCTGAGCTGAAAAGCTGGGACACCGGCTTCTTTGGCGAAAAACTGCGTGAGCAGCGCTACAGCGTGTCGCAAGAAGCCCTGCGCGCCTACTTCCCGATCGACAAGGTACTGGGCGGGCTGTTCGCCATTGTCCAGCGCCTGTACGGCATCGAAATTGCCGAAATCAAAGGTTTCGATACCTGGCACCCGGATGTTCGCCTGTTCGAAATCAAGGAAAACGGCCAGCACGTCGGGCGCTTCTTCTTCGACCTCTATGCCCGCGCCAACAAGCGTGGCGGTGCCTGGATGGACGGTGCTCGCGACCGTCGCCGCACCGCAGCCGGCAAGCTGCAAAGCCCGGTGGCCAACCTGGTGTGCAACTTCACTCCAGCCGTTGCGGGCAAGCCTGCACTGCTGACCCACGACGAAGTGACTACCCTGTTCCACGAATTCGGCCACGGCTTGCACCATATGCTGACCGAGATCGAACACGCGGGTGTGTCGGGCATCAACGGCGTAGCCTGGGATGCGGTCGAACTGCCGAGCCAGTTCATGGAGAACTGGTGCTGGGAACCTGAAGGCCTGGCGCTGATTTCCAGCCACTACGAAACCGGCGAAGCACTGCCAAAAGACCTGCTGGATAAAATGCTCGCAGCCAAGAACTTCCAGTCCGGGCTGATGATGATTCGTCAGCTGGAGTTCTCGTTGTTTGACTTCGAACTGCACGCCACCCACGGTGACGGTCGCAGCGTTGCGCAGGTGCTTGACGGCATCCGCGACGAAGTTTCGGTGATGCGTCCGCCTGCCTACAATCGCTTCCCGAACAGCTTTGCGCATATTTTCGCCGGCGGTTACGCCGCGGGTTACTACAGCTACAAGTGGGCAGAAGTGCTGTCGGCCGATGCGTTCTCGCGTTTTGAAGAAGAAGGCGTGTTCAACCCGCACACCGGCAAAGCGTTCCGCCAGGCGATCCTGGCCCGTGGCGGCTCGAAGGCCCCGATGGAGCTGTTCAAGGACTTCCGTGGCCGTGAGCCGTCGATTGACGCCCTGTTGCGTCACAGCGGCCTGACCGAGGACTCGGCAGCATGAGTGATGCACCGGTGAACGTGAGCAAAAAACGCTTTATCGCCGGGGCTGTCTGCCCGGCGTGCAGCGAACCTGACAAGTTGATGATGTGGAACGAAGACGAAGTGCCGCACCGCGAATGCGTGGCCTGCGGTTATTCGGATACGTTGAATGAACAGGGTTTGTCGGTGCCCAAGGAGTTGGGTACGCGGGTCAATACGTCAGCGCTGAAAAAAGCACCGGATCCCAAGGTGCAGGCGGTGCAGTTTTTTCCTAATCCGAAACTGAAAAAGCCCTGAAGATCAACAGCCCCTCACCCTCTCCCGGAGGGAGAGGGGACTGAAGTCAAAAGCAGATTCACGCAACGCCATAGATCAAGCCCCCTCTCCCTCCGGGAGAGGGTTGGGGTGAGGGCGCTCGTGCTTTTAAGCCTTCTGCCACACCTTGGGCTTGAAGAACAACGTCTCGCCCCGCGCCAGATCGGTCAGGCTGTCATGGTCCTTGACCACTTCCACTTCGATCAACTCGCTCTGCCCTTCAACCTTCAATGTCACCCGGGTGGTTGCACCCAATGGGCGAATGTCACGCACCTCTGCAGCATGATGGTCTTCGATCTCGTGACGCGACAGTGACACTTCATGCGGACGGAACAGCACATGCTGGTCCTCACCGATATGCAGGCGGTTGGAGTCACCCAGGAAGTGATACACAAAGTCGCTGGCCGGGTTTTCATAAACTTCGCCCGGTGAGCCGATCTGCTCGATTACGCCCTTGTTCATCACCACGATACGGTCGGCGACTTCCATCGCTTCTTCCTGGTCATGGGTCACGAACACGGAGGTCAGGTTGATATCTTCGTGCAGGCGCGCCAGCCAGCGGCGCAGTTCTTTACGCACCTTGGCGTCCAACGCACCAAACGGTTCGTCCAGCAGCAGTACCTTGGGTTCTACCGCCAGGGCACGGGCCAGGGCGATACGCTGACGCTGACCGCCTGACAGCTGCTCAGGGTAGCGATCCGACAGCCAGTCCAGCTGCACCATGTTCAGCAACTCGTGGACTTTTTCAGCGATGCGGGTTTCGCTCGGGCGTTCCTTTTTCGGCTTCATGCGCAGGCCGAAAGCCACGTTATCGAACACCGTCATATGGCGGAACAAGGCGTAATGCTGGAACACAAAACCGACGTTGCGATCACGCACATCGTGCCCAGAGACGTCTTCTCCGTGGAACACGATGTTGCCTTCGTCCGGGGTTTCGAGGCCGGCGATAATGCGCAGCAAAGTGGTCTTGCCGCAGCCCGACGGGCCGAGCAGGGCCACCAGCTCACCGCTATGAATGTCCAGATTGATGCTGTTCAGGGCCTTGAAGGCATTGAAGTTCTTGCTGACGTTACGGACTTCGATCGACATGGTTTATTCCTCCGCGGCGCTGGCGCGCAGGCGGTTAATACGGGATTCGCTCCACTGCTTGAGCAGCAGGATGAAGAGCGCCAGGATCAGCAACAGGGTGGCCACGGCGAAGGCGGCAACGTGGTTGTATTCGTTGTAGAGAATCTCGACGTGCAGCGGCAGGGTGTTGGTCACCCCGCGAATGTGCCCGGAAACCACCGACACCGCACCGAACTCACCCATCGCCCGCGCAGTACACAGCACCACGCCGTAGATCAGGCCCCATTTGATATTGGGTACGGTCACGTGCCAGAACATTTGCCAGCCATTGGCGCCCAGCAGGCGTGCGGCCTCCTCTTCCTGAGTGCCCTGCTCCTGCATCAGCGGGATCAGTTCCCGGGCCACAAAGGGCACGGTCACGAAGATGGTGGCCAGCACGATACCCGGCAAGGCGAATACGATCTGGATGTCGTGGTCCTGCAACCACGGACCGAGAAAGCCCTGCGCGCCAAACATCAGCACGTAGACCAGACCGGCGATCACCGGTGAGACCGAAAACGGCAGGTCGATCAGGGTGACCAGGATGCTCTTGCCGCGAAAGCTGTACTTGCTCACGCACCAGGCCGCGCTGACGCCGAAGACCACGTTCAGTGGCACCGAAATCACCACGGCGATAATGGTCAGCTTGAGGGCCGACAGGGCGTCGGGTTCGAGGATGGCGTCGAAAAAAGTACCGACCCCCATTTTCAAACCCTGGGACACCACGATCAGCAGCGGCAGCAGCAGGAACAGGGTGAAAAACAACCAGCCGAAGCCGATCAGCAGGCGCCGCGACAGCGGGCTGCCACGGCGGGCGGCATTGGCCACGGATGAAGCGCTCTGTGTTGAGCTGGACATGGTCAGGCCTCCTTCACGGTTTTTCGATGCGACGCTGAATCAAATTGATGATCAGCAGCAAAATGAAGGAAACCACCAGCATCATCACGCCAATGGCCGTGGCGCCGGTGTAGTCGTACTGGTCCAGCTTGACCATGATCAGCAGCGGCAGGATTTCGGTTTTGAACGGCATGTTACCCGCGATAAAAATCACCGAGCCGTACTCGCCCACACCGCGGGCAAAGGCCAGGGCAAAACCGGTCAACCAGGCGGGCAGCAAGGCTGGCACCAGGATGTAGCGGAACACTTGCAGGGGCTTGGCGCCCAGGCAGGCAGCGGCTTCTTCGATTTCACGGGGGATATCGGCCAGCACTGGCTGCACGGTGCGCACCACAAACGGCAGCGTGACGAACGTCAGTGCCAGGGTGATGCCCATCGGGGTGTAGGCAATCTTGAAACCCAGGTCGTTGGCGAACTGGCCGATCCAGCCGTTGGGGGCGTACAGGGCTGTCAGGGCGATACCGGCCACGGCAGTCGGCAGGGCAAACGGCAGGTCGATCATGGCATCGATGACCTTGCGTCCGGGGAAGGTATAGCGCACCAGCACCCAGGCCAGCACGGTGCCGATCACGCCGTTGATAATGGCGGCGACAAAGGCGGTGCCAAAGCTCAGTTGCAGGGCGGCCAGCACCCGGGGGGCAGTGATAATGGCCCAGAACTGGTCCCAGGTCAGTTGGGCGGCATGCACGAACATCGCAGCCAGCGGGATCAGCACAATCAGACTGAGGTACACCAAGGTGTAGCCCAGTGTCAGCCCGAAGCCGGGTATGACGGGGGAGATACGACGAGACATAAGAGTCCTTGGTTAACGCACGAAGCCCGCAACTCGGTCGCGGGCTCTATGTTCTAGCTTTCAGCGAGGCCAAAGGCCCCACCCCACAGGTTACTGCGCCTGGTAGATCTGGTCGAACACACCACCGTCATTGAAAAATTTCGGCTGCGCAGTTTTCCAGCCACCGAAGTCTTTGTCGATAGTCACAAGCTCCAGTTTCGGAAACTGCTGTGCGTACTTGGCAGCGATTGCTGCGTCACGCGGGCGGTAGAAATTTTTTGCAGCAATTTCCTGGCCGGCCGGGCTGTACAGGTGTTCGAGGTAGGCTTTGGCGATTTCGGCATTGCCCTTTTTATCGGCGTTTTTGTCGACTACAGCCACTGGCGGCTCAGCCAGGATCGACAGGGAAGGTACGACGATGTCGAATTTATCGGTACCGCCATCCTCCTTGAGTGCCAGGAATGCTTCGTTTTCCCAGGCCAGCAACACATCACCCTGACCGTTGTTGACGAAGGTGATAGTCGAACCCCGGGCGCCGGTGTCCAGTACGGGCACATGCTTGAACAGAGTCTTTACATATTCTTTGGCTTTTTCTTCGTTGCCGCCGTTGGCTTTCAGGCCGTAAGCGTAGGCTGCAAGGAAGTTCCAGCGCGCGCCGCCGCTGGTTTTAGGGTTCGGGGTAATGACCGATACGCCGTCCTTGGTCAGGTCGCCCCAGTCCTTGATGCCTTTAGGGTTGCCCTTGCGCACCAGGAACACGATGGTCGAGGTGTACGGGGTGCTGGCGTCCGGCAGGCGGGTTTGCCAGTTTTCCGGCAGCGAGCCCTTGTTCAGCCTGGCGATTTCGTCGATGTCACCGGCCAGGGCCAGGGTTACCACGTCAGCGCGCAGGCCGTCGACCACGCCGCGGGCCTGTTTGCCCGAGCCGCCGTGGGATTGCTGGATTTTGACGTTGTCACCCGGGTGGCTGGCTTTCCAGAACTGGGTGAACTCAGTGTTGTAATCCTGGTACAGCTCGCGGGTTGGATCGTAGGAAACGTTCAACAACTCGTAATCTTTGGCTACAGCGGAGCCAGCAAAAATGGCACTGGCCAGCGCGGCCAAAGCGTAACGGCGTAGGGACATAGGTGAGGCTCCAAAGCATTTTTTAATTTTTATTGAGCGCACTCAGGTGAATGCGCTTGAACGATTCAGGCGTTTTTCTGACTCGGGTTTTGCAGGCGGAATTTCTCTTTGCGTTCGATCTGCACCACTTGCGCGTTATGCACAGTGATTTCCACAGCACCAAAGCGCAGGTCTCGCAGCGCGCTCTGGATTTCCCGCAGGATGGTTGCTTCGTCCTGGCCGTCAACGCTACGCAGAGATGCGCTCATGGTGCTGCTCCTGAAAATGGGGTGCCGACAGGGTTGCTGGCGTAGGGGCAATAGTAGTGAGGTGTAGATATTCTTAAAAATACTATTTAAGAATGTTTATATAACTGAAAGCTCAAAACAGGCGCTTGAGCACCATGTGTAGCAGCTGCCGAAGGCTGCGTCCGGTTGCTAAGCGACCGTAAATACTGCGCGCGATGTTTTTCTGACACAGCGCAGGGTTCGGTTTTACGACCGCGGCGCGGCCGGACGCAGCCTCGTTCCTTCGGCAGCTGCTACGAATTTCCCAGCGGCAAACTGGGACGCGACTACACTCCAACTGCCTTATAACGACAGGATGTTTTGCAAAGGTGGGAACTGTTGCTGGACAGTCAGCACAAGTGGGATCACCTTAGAGCGGCTGTCGTCTTTTCCTGCATAGTCTGGAGTCTTTATGTCGTTTACCCCTGAGTTGGTTGCCGAACTGGAAGTCCTTGCACTGTTTGACTTGGAAAGTACCCTTGAGGGCCTGAAGATTCATCAACATGCCGCGCCAGAAAAAGTCGCCGCGGCGCAGCGCCTGTTCGAGAAAAAACTGATCGATCAACCCGATGGTGGCTATCTGACAAGCCTGGGACGTGATGCTGCCGAAAGTGTCCAAGTACTGCTGTCGATTCTTGTTGAATCCAAAGAAGTTGCCTGACGCCACGCCCCGCCCTCGGGATCTGAACGATTAATGATTCCGCGGGCACACTTATCTCCGCCCGCACTGAACCAGAGAACTGAGCGACAGGTTCTCCAGCAGTTGCGTGGGCGCTTTTTGCGCGTCAATCAGGGTCGCCTGGCCCGAGCGGTAGAGGGGTTGGCCCCTCGCCAACAAGCGCTACTGAACCTGTTGGCGCTGCTCTTTCATATCAATCACCCGCTCTTGCCCGGTTATGTGTCTGACTGCACTCCCGCCGGGGTGTCGGGTTATAAACCTGACGCACTTGCCCTCGCCTCTGCCCGACATCTGGTTCACGACTTTTCTTGCAGCATGGGCAGCGCTTGCCAGTCACAACCGATCCATGGGCTTTTTTTGATGGGCAGCCTCGGCACATTGGCCCAGACCGCGCAAAGCGATATGGACGTGTGGGTCTGCCTCGCTCCGGACTTGAATGATGCCGCCGTGTCGGCCTTGCGCAAAAAATGCCGACGCCTGGAAGCCTGGGCGACGAGCCAGGGCTGTGAAGCACACTTCTTTTTGATCGATGCACAATTGCGCAACGACGAGGGCGACGAGCCACGACAGAGGTTGTTGCTCGATGAGTTTTATCGCACCGCCATCTGGCTCGCCGGGCGCACACCGATGTGGTGGTGGGTGCCGGTGCATGAGGAAGCGCGGTACGCTGAATTCGCCTGTGGGCTACTGGAAACAGGGGTAATCGACCGTGACGAAACCATTGATCTTGGCCACCTGGCCCATATTGCCCCCGGCGAGTTTCTGGGCGCCGGGCTGTGGCAATTGCTCAAGGGCATTGAGGCGCCCTACAAGTCGCTGCTCAAGCTGCTGCTGATTGAGGTGTACGCCAGCGAGCACCCGCAGGTGAGCTGCCTGAGCCTGGGGTTCAAACAGAGGGTGTACGCCAATCAACTGGACCTGGATGAGATGGACCCCTACGTGGTGGTTTACCGACGTATTGAGCGTTACCTGGAGGGCCGGGGTGAGTTGCAGCGACTGGAACTGGTTCGCCGCAGCCTCTACCTGAAGGTCGGCCACGAGTTGAGCAATGGCGAGGCAGGCATGTTGTGGCAGCGGCGGTTACTCAAGCGCCTGACCCGCGAATGGGGCTGGGATGAGCAGCACCTGGCAATGCTCGACAATCGCTCGCAATGGCAGGCGCAGCAGGTCAGTCATGAGCGTCGGGCCCTGGCCCGGGAGCTGAGCGTCAGCTACCGGTCTTTGCGTCAGTTTGCCCGTGACGAGCAAACGCCTGCGCTGTGACATGACTGATCCGGAAGGTCTTAAGCGCTGAAATCGCTTGCTGCTTTTGGCTGGTATTCCACTTCAAGCAGTTCCAGCTTGAGGGTCTTGCCACCGGGAGCAGGCCAGTTGATGTGCTGGCCAACTTGCAGCCCCAGCAACGCGCTGCCCACAGGGGCCAGAATCGAAATCTTGCCTTCGTCGGCGTTGGCGTCTTTTGGGTATACCAGCGTCAGGCGGTAGTCCTTGCCACTGCTTTCTTCGCGACAATGCACACGGGAATTCATGGTCACGACGCCGGCAGGCACTTCTTCGTGGCCAACGATGGTTTCGGCGCGATCGAGCTCGGCTTGCAGTGCCTCAATGCCAGGAGTCGTTTCTGGCAAGCTGTCGATCAATTGCTCCAGACGCTGTACGTCCAGGCGGGTGAGGATGAGTGGGGTTGGTGTGCTCATGACCTGGCAGACTCCTTTTTTCTGCACGAAAAAGCAAAACCCCGCCGGAATATGGCGGGGTTTTGACGAACCTCGTTAGTGCGAGGCGAACCCGGACACTACCACAGCAAAATAAATACACAAGCAGGGGGGACACTGCCCCCTGATTGCGTACGACGATTATCCGTAGCAGCTGCCGCAGGCTGCGTTCGGCGACGCAGTCGTCGTAAAGTCAGGCTCTGCGGTGTGTCAGTTGAACAAAGGGCTCAGGTTTTGCGATTGCTACGCAATCGAACGCAGCCTGCGGCAGCTGCTACGGGAGCCGCTACGGGAGCCGCTGCCGCAATTGGGCCTGTTCACAAATCACCCGGCGCCGCTGGTCGTCTGCCGAGCGCCACTCGCGAATATCTTCAACGTGGCGAAAACAGCCCAGGCAGACTTTGTGCTCATCCAGCCGGCAGGTGCTGATGCAGGGGGACGGCACTGCCGGACTGACGTTACTGTAGAGCGGTTTTGCAGGTTTAGCAGAAGCGGTCACTGTCAGATCTCTTCAAATTCCAGCTCGGCGCCTGCGTGTTCCAGTGTCAGGCGCTGAACCATTTCGCTGAGCAGCTCGTCGCTTTTATCGCACTTCCACGAACTGCGTTTTTCATCGTAGTCGAAGTGAAAACCGCCGCTGGGGGCCGCCAGCCAGAGCTGCAGCAGCGGCGCCTGACGGCTGAAGATCAGGGCTTTGCCATTCTCGAACTTGATTGTCAGGATGCCGGCGGAATTCTCTACATCTACATCCAGATCAGAGTCATCAAAGATGTCTTCCAGATTTTCCTGGGTGGCATCGACCAGATCGTGAAAACGGGCTTCAGTCAAACTCATGGTGGAACCTCGTAATATCTAGTCATGCTCGGAGCTCGCAAGATACGGGCGCTCCAGGCCGATTGCAAACCCCATAACAGCCATCTGCCCGCGACCACTGATCATCCACACAGGACGTAACGCTCGGCCGCTCTGCTGCATAGGCAAGCTGGTGGGTGCTCGGTATACTCGGGCGCAATTAATGCTTTTCAAAGGATTTCGCCATGAAGCGCCTGATCTCTTCTATTGCTGCGCTCGTCGCGGTCGCCTGCCTTGTTTCTGCCTGTGGTCAAAAAGGACCGCTGTATCTTCCCGATGACAGCAAATCCCCTGAAGACCAAGCGAAGTCGTCGCAATCGCAATCGCACAAGCACCAATAAGGGAACACCATGGACGCTTTTAATTACCGGGACGGCGAGCTGTTCGCCGAAGGTGTTGCGCTGACGGCCATTGCCGAGCGTTTTGGCACGCCGACGTATGTTTATTCCCGGGCACACATCGAGGCGCAGTACAACGCTTTCGCCGATGCCCTGAACGGCATGCCGCACCTGGTGTGCTTCGCGGTCAAGGCCAACTCCAACCTGGGCGTGCTCAATGTCCTGGCGCGTCTGGGCGCCGGTTTTGACATCGTGTCCCGTGGCGAGCTGGAGCGTGTTCTGGCCGCTGGCGGCACGGCTGACAAGATCGTGTTTTCCGGTGTCGGCAAAACCCGCGATGACATGCGTCGCGCTCTGGAAGTGGGCGTGCACTGTTTCAACGTCGAGTCCACCGAAGAGCTTGAGCGCTTGCAGGTGGTGGCCGCCGAAATGGGCGTTCGCGCCCCGATTTCGCTGCGGGTCAACCCGGACGTCGATGCGGGAACCCACCCGTACATCTCCACCGGTCTGAAAGAAAACAAGTTCGGCATCGCCATCGCTGACGCCGAAGATGTCTACATCCGTGCCGCTCAATTGCCGAACCTGGAAGTGGTCGGTGTCGATTGCCATATCGGCTCCCAACTGACCACCCTCGAACCGTTCATCGACGCTCTCGACCGCCTGCTGGCACTGATCGACCGACTGGGCGATTGCGGCATCTACCTGCGCCATATCGACCTCGGTGGCGGCCTGGGCGTGCGTTACCGCGATGAAGAGCCGCCACTGGCCGGTGATTACATCAAGGCCGTGCGTGAGCGCCTCGACGGGCGTGACCTGGCGCTGGTGTTCGAGCCGGGTCGTTACATCGTGGCCAATGCTGGCGTGCTGCTGACTCAGGTCGAGTACCTCAAGCACACCGAGCACAAGGATTTCGCCATCGTCGATGCGGCGATGAACGATCTGATCCGCCCGGCCCTGTACCAGGCCTGGATGGACGTGACTGCAGTTCGCCCGCGTGACAGCGAAGCCCGCGCCTACGACATCGTCGGCCCGATCTGCGAAACCGGTGACTTCCTGGCCAAGGACCGCCAGCTGGCGCTGGCCGAAGGTGATTTGCTGGCCGTGCATTCGGCCGGTGCCTATGGTTTTGTCATGAGCTCGAACTACAACACCCGTGGCCGCGCCGCCGAAGTACTGGTGGATGGCGATCAGGCGTTTGAAGTGCGTCGTCGCGAGACCGTTGCCGAGTTGTTTGCTGGCGAAAGCCTGCTGCCGGAGTAAACCCATGTTGCTGCGTTTTACCAAAATGCACGGCCTGGGCAATGATTTCATGGTTCTCGACCTGGTCAGCCAGCACGCGCACATCCTGCCTAAGCATGCCAAGCAATGGGGTGACAGGCACACGGGTGTCGGCTTTGATCAGCTATTGATCGTTGAAGCACCGAGTAACCCGGAGGTGGACTTCCGTTACCGGATCTTCAACTCCGACGGTTCCGAAGTGGAGCAATGCGGCAACGGGGCGCGCTGCTTTGCGCGCTTCGTGCTCGACAAGCGCCTGACCACCAAGCGACAGATCAAGGTCGAAACCAAGAGCGGCATTATCGAACTGAACGTGCGCAGCGATGGGCAAATCAGCGTCGACATGGGGCCGCCGCGCCTGGTTCCGGCAGATATCCCGTTTGTGGCCGACGCCCAGGCGTTGAGCTATGAGCTGGATGTCGATGGCCAGACCGTCGAGTTGGCTGCCGTTTCGATGGGCAACCCCCATGCGGTGCTGCGCGTAGACGATATCAACGCTGCACCGGTGCATGAACTGGGCCCCAAAATTGAACACCATCCGCGCTTTCCCGCACGGGTCAATGTCGGTTTTCTGCACGTGATAGATCGTCAGCGCGGGCAACTGCGGGTCTGGGAACGCGGCGCCGGGGAAACCCAGGCCTGCGGCACCGGCGCCTGTGCAGCGGCCGTGGCAGCCATCAGCCAGGGCTGGATGGACTCACCGCTGATCCTCGATCTGCCTGGTGGCCGGTTGTCCATCGAATGGGCAGGCCCTGGCCACTCTGTGATCATGACCGGCCCGGCCATGCGTGTTTACGAAGGACAAGTCCGTTTATGAGCGAGCGCAACCGATGACCGACAAGACGCAGCCAGCAGCACTCGACGTCCCTGTGGATAACTCGCAAGCCGCAACGGTTGCAGCGTATCTGCAGGAGCATCCGGATTTCTTCAGCCAGCGCGAAGAGCTGTTGCTGTCGCTGCGCATTCCGCATCAGCGTGGCGACACCATTTCGCTGGTGGAACGTCAACTGGAGCTGCTGCGCAGTCGCAATATCGAGATGCGTCATCGCTTGTCGCAACTGATGGACGTGGCCCGTGACAACGACCGTCTGTTCGAAAAAACCCGTCGCCTGAACCTGGCCCTGATGGACGCCACCAGCCTCGAAGAGCTGGTGATTGCCGTCGAAGACAGCCTGCGCCAGGACTTCCAGGTGCCCTTTGTCAGCCTGGTGCTGTTTGGTGACAACCCGATGCCGGTCGGCCGTTGGGTCAGCAGCGCCGATGCGCAACGGGCGCTGGGTGGCTTGTTGACTGAAGGCAAGACCGTCAGCGGCAGCTTGCGCGAGCACGAGCTGGACTTCCTGTTTGGCGAAGAGCAGCGCAAGCAAATCGGTTCCACGGCCGTGGTAGCCCTTAATCATCTGGGGTTGCACGGTGTACTGGCGATTGCCAGTCGCGATCCGCAGCACTACAAAAGCTCGGTGGGCACGCTGTTCCTCGGCTATATCGCCGAAGTGCTGGGCCGGGTGCTGCCGCGCTTTACCAACGCGCTGCGCTCGGTGCGCTAGATGGAACGGCAACTGGACGCTTACTGCATTCACCTGCGCAGTGAGCGCCAGGTGTCCCCCCATACGCTTGAGGCCTACCGCCGCGACCTGAACAAGGTGCTGGCGTTTTGCGCCAAGGAATCAATCCCCGGCTGGGCGGCACTGGATATCCAGCGCATGCGCCAACTGGTGTCGCGTCTGCATCAGCAAGGGCAGTCCTCGCGCAGTATTGCCCGTCTGCTGTCGGCGGTACGCGGGCTTTATCACTACCTCAATCGAGAAGGCCTGTGCGACCACGATCCGGCAAACGGCCTGGCCCCGCCAAAAGGCGAACGTCGCCTGCCCAAGACCCTGGATACCGATCGCGCCCTGCAATTGCTGGAGGGTGGTGTCGAGGACGATTTTCTGGCCCAACGCGATCAGGCCATTCTGGAGCTGTTTTACTCGTCGGGCCTGCGCTTGTCGGAGCTGACCGGGCTAAATCTGGAACAGCTGGATCTGGCGGACGGGCTGGTCGAAGTGCTCGGCAAAGGCAGCAAGACCCGCGTGCTGCCCGTCGGCAAGAAGGCCCGGGAGGCGCTTCAGGCCTGGCTGGCAGTGCGGTTGCTGGCCAACCCCAAGGACGACGCCGTATTCGTCAGCCAGCGTGGTACGCGCCTTGGGCCAAGGGCAATTCAAATGCGGGTCAAGGCTGCCGGTGAGCGTGAGCTGGGACAGAATCTGCACCCGCACATGCTGCGCCATTCATTTGCCAGCCATCTGCTGGAGTCCTCCCAGGACTTGCGTGCCGTGCAAGAGTTGCTCGGGCATGCGGACATCAAAACCACGCAAATTTATACTCATCTGGATTTCCAGCATCTGGCATCGGTCTACGACAGCGCCCATCCAAGGGCCAAACGCAGTAAGGACAGTGAATGACGATTGAGCTGATTACCTTCGACCTCGACGACACTCTGTGGGACACCGCCCCGGTGATCGTCAGCGCTGAAGCCATGTTGCGTAACTGGCTGACGGATAACGCACCAAAATTGGGCGCTGTTGAGGCCGGGCATTTCCAGGCGATTCGCGAGCGGGTATTGAGCGAGGAGCCGCAGCTCAAGCACCGGATCAGTGCCCTGCGTCGGCGCATTCTGTTTCATGCGCTGCACGGTGCGGGTTACGCCAACGCTGCGTCTTTGGCCGATGATGCCTTTGAGGTGTTTATTGAGGCGCGTCACGCCCTGGACGTATTCCCCCAGGCCGAGCCGACCCTGATGGTGCTGGCACGGGATTACGCCCTGGGTGTGGTGACCAACGGTAACGCCGATGTGCGAAGAATAGGTTTGGGCCATCACTTCAAGTTTGTGTTGTGTGCTGAAGACATTGGCATTGCCAAACCGGACGCGCGCCTGTTTCACGAAGCGCTGGCGCGCGGTGGCGTGGCAGCAGGGGCGGCGGTGCATGTGGGCGATCACCCCGGTGACGATATTGCCGGAGCGCAATTGGCAGGCCTGCGTGCAGTGTGGTTCAACCCTGGCGGCAAGCACTGGGACGGGGACAAGGCTCCCGATGCGGAAATTGGCTGTTTGAGCGAGTTGCCGCTGGTGTTGAAGCACTTGTAACTGTGGGAGCGGGCTTGCTCGCGTTGCAGGCACCGCGGTCGCCAGACAAACCGGAATGTTGCAATCACGATAAGCCCGCGCCACAGGGATGTGAAGTTTTCCAACGCCCACAAAAAAACCCGCAGCGACGGCGGGTTTTTTCTTCAAGCATGCAAGCGGTCCTTATCCTTAGATAGGACGGCTGCCGTACTTGTTGTCAGGCTTTTTGGGCGGGTCAGCCACCACATTGGCCTCAACTTCCTGCACCTTGCCGCCCTTGGACAAAAACTCTTCCATGGCGCGGGCCAGAGCATCACGCTCCTTGTTTTTGGCTTCTACGCTCGGCAGGTCATCAACCGACACAGCGGCCTTTGACTTGCCTTTGGCCGCAGGGGCCGGCGCATCATCGCCACCATCGTCGTCTGCAACATCCTCGGCGGCCGTTTCCAGGCCCTCTTCGGTATCGTCGTCTTCGCCTACTTCGAGGTCATCGTTTTCCAGATCGTCGTCGCTCATGTTCTACCCCATGACATACGTATAGCAGATTAGTTATAGACCAGCTGTGGCGACTGTCGACCACCGCTGGTGAAAAAGTAGCCTTGGGCAAACCGCGGCTTACGCCTCTTCATCGTTGTAAGGTGAAGAGGGTTTGGCGAATACCACCATCATTACGGCATCCGCCTGAATTAACACCTCGCCAGGCGCCCTGTGCCGAATGCTCCAGCACACGGATCACGGGCCTTGAAAGCGTCGGGAGATCATCCTCGCCTTCGTCGTACTCGAGCATTGTTTTCTGCCCTCGGCGCGCATTCTAGCGTGCTGAAGAAAAAAGCAAAGCGGCTAATAGTCGAGTTGTGTCGCAAGCACGGGTCGCATAAACAAGCGTAGAACTTCGCAACCCCAATAACCTGTAGGGGAAATCATTTCATAGCACCGAATATCGCCTTATTACCGGCAAAAAAAAACCCGGCACGCCGGGTTTTTTTATAGAGGGAACCTTACAGGTTGTAACCACGCTCGTTGTGCTGAGCCAGGTCGAGGCCCACAGCCTCTTCCTCTTCTGTCACGCGCAGCCCCATCACGGCATCCAGTACCTTGAGGATGATGAAGGTGACGATCGCGGTGTAGACCACAGTGAAGGCTACGCCCTTGAACTGGATCCAGACTTGCGCTGCGATGTCGGTCACGGTGCCGAAGCCGCCCAGTGCCGGGGCTGCAAACACGCCGGTGAGGATTGCACCGACGATACCGCCGATACCGTGCACACCGAACGCATCCAGCGAGTCATCGTAGCCCAGCTTGCGCTTGAGGCTGGTGGCGCAGAAGAAGCAGATCACGCCAGCCGACAAGCCGATCACCACCGAGCCCATCGGGCCTACGGTGCCGGCAGCCGGGGTGATTGCCACCAGGCCTGCTACCACGCCCGAGGCGATGCCCAGTGCGCTAGGTTTGCCATGGGTAATCCACTCGGCAAACATCCAGCCCAGGGCTGCGGCTGCGGTGGCGATCTGGGTCACCAGCATGGCCATGCCGGCAGTACCGTTGGCGGCCGCTGCAGAGCCTGCGTTGAAGCCGAACCAGCCGATCCACAGCATGGCAGCGCCCACCAGGGTGTAACCCAGGTTGTGTGGCGCCATCGGGGTGCTTGGGTAGCCTTTGCGCTTGCCGAGCACGATGCACGCTACCAGGCCGGCGATACCGGCGTTGATATGCACCACGGTACCGCCCGCAAAGTCGAGTACGCCCCAGTCCCACAGCAGGCCGCCGTTGCCGCTCCACACCATGTGCGCAATCGGTGCATACACCAGGGTGAACCACACGCCCATGAAGATCAGCATGGCGGAGAATTTCATGCGCTCTGCAAAGGCACCGACGATCAGCGCCGGGGTGATGATGGCGAAGGTCATCTGGAAGGTGATGAACACGGCTTCCGGGAACAGCGCGGTGGATGAGGTCAGGCTTTCAGGCGTTACACCCGCCAGGAATGCTTTGCCAAACCCGCCGATAAAGGAATTGAAGTTGGTGACGCCCTGCTCCATGCCCGTGGTGTCGAACGTGATGCTGTAGCCGTAAATGACCCACAGAATGCTGATCAGACCGGTAATGGCGAAGCACTGCATCATCACGGAAAGAATGTTTTTGGAGCGCACCATGCCGCCGTAGAACAGCGCCAGGCCGGGAATGGTCATAAACAGCACCAAGGCTGTAGCAGTCAGCATCCAGGCGGTGTCGCCGGAGTTGAGGACTGGAGCAGCCACTCCGTCTGCCGCCATGGCCAGGCCAGGCATTACGACGGACAACAGGGCTCCGAGCCCTGCGATTTTACGCAGAGTCATAGTGTTTTCTCCTGGGGCGTTGGGTTTGGCGGCTTAGATTGCGTCGGTATCGGTTTCGCCGGTACGGATGCGAATAGCCTGTTCCAGATTGACTACGAAAATCTTGCCGTCACCAATCTTGCCGGTGTTGGCAGCCTTGGTGATCGCCTCGATAACCCGATCAAGATCCTTGTCGTCAATGGCGACATCAATCTTCACCTTTGGCAGAAAATCGACCACATATTCCGCACCGCGATACAGCTCGGTATGGCCCTTCTGACGGCCGAAGCCTTTGACCTCAGTAACGGTAATGCCTTGTACGCCGATCTCAGACAGCGACTCGCGCACGTCATCCAACTTGAACGGCTTGATAATGGCGGTGACTAGCTTCATGAAACTTCTCCCGAATTGGTGGACTTGCCCCAGGAAAACAAACCCGGCTCAAGTCTAAGCGCAGTGTCTGGCTTTGTAACGCATCGTCAGCCTTCTTCAGGCTGTACAACGTGTGTAAATCGCTGGTGACGAAAACACTCCTTGAACCACCTGCCGCACTGCCTTCGTCACAGCTACTGCATCAGTGCATGAGTCATGTTGGTCTTAGCAGAAACCTTGCCATGTCTGGAAAAAATCAATAATTACAGCGATTTAGAGGAAGTTGATGGCTTTTGGCCTGATTTCTCGGGGTATTTGTGCTCGATGATGGTGCGCAGCTTGCGGGGGTGGTGCGCGAAAAATGTGCAGAAAGCCCCCGCCAATGGGGGCCTACACCCCGTGATACACTCGTCACCATCAGTTTTAAGGACCTTATCCATGCTCGCGCCCAAAGATTTTCTCGACGCCCTTGGCGGCCACGCCTCCCGCTTGTTCAGTGGCGAAACCGCGCTGCCGCGCAATGAAATCGAAAGCCAGTTCAAAGCCTTGCTGCAAAGCGGTTTCAGCAAGCTTGATCTGGTGAGCCGCGAAGAGTTCGACAGCCAGATGGTGGTTTTGGCGCGCACCCGTGCTCGCCTCGAAAGCCTGGAGGCCAAAGTGGCCGAAATGGAAGCAAGGCTGTTGCCGCCGAGCGAATAACGCTCAAAGGCGGTGCATTCGCCTGTATTAACAAGGATGTTTTTATATGCTGGTGATGAACCCGCTAGTGCCCGAGATGATCGTCTCGGACCTTTCGCGCAGTCTGCATTTTTACTGTGAAGTGCTCGGTTTCAAGATCGAGTACCAACGGCCCGAGCATCTTTTTGCGTTTCTGTCATTCCATGGCAGCCAGTTGATGCTGGAACAGGACGACCTCGAAGAGTCTTCCTGGCGGGTCGGCCCGCTGGAGCAGCCGTTCGGCCGGGGCATGAACCTGTCGATCAAATGCCCGGATGCCGATTGCCTGATCGAGCGCCTGCAAGCCGCTGGCCACACCCTGCGCAAACCCCTGGAAGAACGCTGGTACCGCAGCAATGAAGTGCTGTTTGGCGAGTGCAACTTTTTGGTGCTCGACCCCGATGGCTATTTGTTGCGCTTTGCCGAGGATCTGGGGACCCGAGCGCTGGAGCAGTGAGTCAGGCGCAGTGGTGAATGGGTTGCACCTGTTCGCGAATCGCTGCACCGCGGTCGATTTCTGCCGTGCGCAGGTCGTAAGTGGTTTGCAGGTTAAGCCAGAACTCCGGGGTGGTTGCCAGGCAAATTGACAGGCGCAGTGCCATATCGGCACTGACGCCACGGCGCTGCAGCACGATATCGTTGACCGTCGGCGCGGACACCCCCAGCGCCCTGGCCAAAGCAGCAGACGAGAGGCTCAGGGGCTCAAGGTATTCTTCCTTGAGAACTTCACCCGGGTGAACCGGGCGCATGCCATTTTTGATCATGATGACCTCATTGGTAATCAGCTATTTCAACTGCTTCAGGGCCATTGGCGCCCCAGACGAAGCAGATTCGCCATTGTGCGTTGATGCGGATGCTGTGCTGGCCCTTGCGTGTACCGCTGAGAGCCTCGAGCCGGTTGCCAGGTGGTGACGCTAGATCTGTCAGCACGCTTGCAGCGTCCAGCATGGTTAATTTTCGTTCAATGACATTGAGAATGTCTGACCATAAGCGCGTCTTGCCATTTCGATACAGACTTTCAGTTCTGTTGCATTTAAAACTTACAAGCATAATTAATGAATAACGTTATTGATTAATATTAGGGTCTTTTAATTTTTTCGCCACCGCACTTTGGCAGTTCATTGGCCGTGCTCCCATACCCGTTAACATCCCGTATCCATTCCATGCCTGCCCCTGGCTTGAGATTCGCGCACCATGGTTTTTTTGCGAACTCAAGGAATGAGTCATGGCTCTGGCGATTGTTTACAGCCGCGCCCAGGTGGGCGTCGAGGCGCCTGCCGTTACGGTGGAAGCGCATCTGGCCAATGGGTTGCCAGCGTTGACGCTGGTCGGTTTGCCCGAAACAGCGGTCAAGGAAAGTAAAGACCGGGTACGCAGCGCAATCATCAACTCCACCCTGGATTTCCCGGCCCGGCGTATCACCCTCAACCTCGCGCCCGCCGACCTGCCCAAGGACGGCGGGCACGGATTAGGTGAAGGTATGGACGCCGCATAGTACTTAGTTCATCTATGGACGCTTCCGACTTCTGAGCTACGCTTTCGCTACTCTTTATTGTCAAGCCTTCGCTTGGCTATCGGCGGCCAGGAACGGGAAGGCACTCATGGCGCGACTTGAGTCAGTCAACTTCATCCCCCACCGCTCAACGGTTATCGAGGGACGGGTACACTGGACAGCGGTGGTGCACAGTCGTGCAATCAAAGGACTACCTCAGCTGTTTTGGGCAAACGGAAGCCCTTGGCGTGAAGCAAACCTCTGGTTCATGGACCGTGCCAGTACCCGGGATGTTGATCTGAAGACGGTGCAAGCAAAGGCAACCTGTTTGCACGCCTACGCAAACTGGCTGGAGGCATCAGGCAGCATGTGGTGGGACTTTCCTGCTCGCAAGGAGAATCGTTGTTTAGTGCGCTATCGCGGTGCTCTCGTGGAAGCAAGAGATAACTCGGAACTAGCTCCATCGACCGTCTCGCAACGAATGCGAGTAGTCATCGGCTTTTATCGATGGCTAAGGGTTACGGGGCTTCTTTCTCCAGATTGGCCCATGTGGCTTGAGCGAACTGTAGGTATACATCTTACTAATTCGTTCGGCCTTGAGCGTACCCTTGCAGTTACCACCACCGATCTGTCAATTCCAAACCGACCCAGAGCAGGCGAGCGGCTGGAAGATGGTCTATTACCTGTATCGGCCGCCGACCGCAATCAAATCCTCGAACTCGCCCGTGAGCAGGCATCTGAAGAGCTTTTTCTTCTATTGACCTCTGGCTTTTTCACAGGGATGAGGCTTCAAACATTGACGGATCTCAAAATACAAACACTGATTAATGCCGTACCAGATCCAGCTGACCCAAACCTTTATCGACTAGCAGTGGGCCCAGGTGCTAGTCCATCTGTAGAGACTAAATTTGGTGTGACGGGGCAAGTTTGGATCACAAAAGATCTACTTGATGAAATTCTTCGCTACTCGTACAGCGCGCGTCGCCTTAAGCGCGAAATTAAGGCGTCTTCAGATTATAAAAATCTTGTGTTCTTGACTCGTTTTGGCAATCCATATGCTCAGCGTGGTTCGGGCAAATCTGTGGCAATCAATGTGGAGATGCATTACTTCAGAAAGATCGCATTGGCGAATGGACTTCAATCAATGCGTGACTTTCGATTTCACCAAACGCGGTGTACCTTCGCGACCGAACTGGCGCGAATTGCCATAGGTGCCGGTGGTGGGATTCATGCAGTAGCGATTGTTAAAGAGGCTCTTTTGCACAAGCACGAGTCTACGGCACTTAAATACATTAAATTTGTGGAAAAAACACCTATAAAACAGGAACTGGCGAACACCTTCACCAGGGCGTTTCTCGGAATTATTTCTGGGCAGGAATAAGAAGATGCCTGACGCAGCGTTACCGGATCTGACATTCCCTGATGTAAGTTACGGCCCGAGGGAAACGCCCCTCAATTTGTCACAACTACTGTACCGAGGAGGTGCGGGCAGTGACATGCGAAAATTTGCAAGCTTGGTTTCAAATGGTAGTTTAGGTCCGCCGCTTTTGGAGCGCCTACCGCTACTGACCAAAATTCACGATGCAATTAAAGGCACTCTCGCAGGAGGAGGCAGTCGCTTCAGTGCAAAAAACAGCATACAACTTTTACGGCAGTTTTACGCTTGGGCTGACAAAGCAAGTTGCTCCCTCGAACTAAACTCTATTGAAGATAACTTTATTGCATGGACTGACCACTTATTATCTCGGCAGCGTAATGACCGCTATTTAAAAACTGCCACTATAGCAGCAAAGGCGACGACTGTAAGTTCATTACTTGATCAAGCTCTGGAGTTAAAGATCGGGCTGTATCGCAGCACGCGCATACCTAAAAGATATAATAAAAAACAGGTCCTAGGCACCCAGGCTGACAAGGTTAAGCTAAGTGATTCTTTTGCATTTGGAAGCGCCTTGCTCGATATTTCCAGTGCTCTGACAAGCGAATCAATTCGTGGATCGCTGCCGGTGCAAATTCATCTTCGGACAGGGCAGATTATCGAAGAGTGGTCCGGACTAACACCAGCGAAAAATGTAAAGTACCTTATTCCTGGCTATGGAAGCTCAGGCTCCAGAAGAAGGGTCAAGGAGGCCCGCGATAGATGGGAGGAAGACGGTTCATGGCGTACTCGATATCCGTTGATCAACCTCAGAATCCAATCAGAGATGCTAATTTTTATTTCGCAAACTGGAATGAATCTAGCGCAAGCTAACAAACTCAGAGCTGGAAAGTGCTCATACCAAAGTTACTTTGATGGATATCAGGTTCGTCGCGTGCATAAAGGACGTAGGCAAGGGGAGGTAGCTTTCGAAATATTCAATGAGTATCGGCCTTTTTTCGAAATATATCTGAATTGGCGAAGTGAAATGTTTCCTGATGATGAGGGCGGCCTTTTATTTCCAGACTCCTCACCTCAGCAGCGCGCCCAAGATAGAGCACCTAACTTTTATGCCATTAAAAAAAGATGTAAAGATCTAGGAATTCGCTATATTTCGCCAAGAGAACTTCGTAAGACTAGAATTAATTGGCTGATAAGAAAATCCCGTGATCCCATGCTGACGGCAGAGATGGCCCAGCACACGCAGGAAGTACTTCTTCGCATCTACGACCAGCCACACCACCAAGGTGCAGTATCTGAGATCAGCAAATTTCATGCTTTAGCTGATCCATCGTATGAACCGCCAGGTCCGGGAACATGTATTAAACCAGCACCTACTCCTGAAGCAGATCGACCTATTAATGCTCCGCGCCCTGACTGCTCAAGTCCTGCCGGATGCCTGTTCTGTGATCACCATCGTGATGTTGACGATGCTGAGCACGTCTGGTCGCTGGCAAGTTATCGATATTATAAGTGCTTGGAGCTAATGTGGAATCGGCACTCTAATAAAGGTGAGAGTCCAGCATCAATTACTGTCGACCGAATTACCGAAAAACTAAAGCAGTTTGAGATAAGCAGTACAGTACGTGCCCTATGGGTAAGCGAGGCGGTGAATCGGGTTGAAGAAGGGAATTTCCATCCAAAATGGGACGGATTTATTCGCCTTATCGAGGGGCGTGTATGAGCTCAAATATCTCCATCCGGAGGCTAGGTATTGACTCTCCATTAGTGTTACCTACATCAGATAACTATCGGCTTCCTAGCTGGCCTCCTCCAAGCGAATTCCCAGTCGTCATTGATTCAAACGGGAAAATAATCAGCCGCTACGGTGACACCATCTGGAACCTTACACCGTGGGCTAAACAGTCGCTTCGACTCAATTTTGGGGATAATCCACAACGTAAGGACGATCCCGTTGCAACACCCGTCAATGCCAATCTAGCGCGCCAAGTTGCAGCGTGGTGGTTGTGGGGCCCTCATGCTGTCCGCAGCGCAGCTTCTCTCAAGGCTCGATTCGTATGTATATTTCCGCTATTCGCCTTATGTTCAGCAGAGGGAATTGCGGCGTCTGAGTTGTGGAAGTTTCCAATAGTTGCCGACAAACTAATAACTGTCATCTCTCCTTCGAACGCAGTAGAAGCACTGGCGCACTTGCATGCACTGTTCGAGCAACGTGACCAACTCTGTTTCACAATACTCGACCGAGAAGGGTTACGACGATTTGAGGCTACGATACCCGAACATCAGGTAAAACAAACGCCGTATATCCCGCCTCGGATTTGGGCGTACCAAGTGGAGCGTCTTCGTAGGTTTCTGGAGGACTTTCAAAAGCACCGCGAGAACATTGAAGCCTGCTACCGATTCTGTCTTGAGAAATATGAAAAATATTATGGTTCCTTGGGTGAAGCTTGCCACCGGTCGCAGCACATCGACAAAAGCCCCCCCTCACCATTCCATCCGCGCAGCCGCTATACAATAGCCGATGACTTCACTTACGAGGGTAGATTTTCAACTATCGCGCAGCGTTTTGGCATTAGTGAACTGTTGCACCAATGGGTGCTTCAACCCGGCCAGTCACTCGATGGTGCTGGATGCAGCACGATGACGTTTTCAAGCTACCTTACTATGGTCGGTAAGATAGGAACGGCTTACTTATTGAATTTTTCAATGATGCGAATTGAAGAAGCGTGGGCACTTCGAACGAACTGTTTGGAGATCGAAAAGGATGACAACTTTGGGAACATTTACTTATTGCGTGGAGTTACAACTAAAACAATTGAGGACGACGATGCACGTTGGATTACATCGCCATTTACAGAAGTCGCGGTTGACGCAATGGCTTTGGTGGCTCGGCTGCGAATGATCTGTGCAGAAGCCAATTTAAATGTTCCCACCACCCTAGAGGAAGTTAAAGCGCCCTATCTTGTATTGCGCCCTTACGAACCTTGGGCTAACGCTAAAAACACCGGCGAACCTCTATACGTGCGACCAGCATACCCCAGCTACCAAGCTGTAATTCAATCATACCCGAAGCTCTTTAATCTTGAAGAGCTTCGGATCACTGAGGCAGATTTAAAAATAGCACGACTTGTTACAACCACATTAGACGAGAAGACGTTTGCGGTTGGTAACATCTGGCCGCTGGCCTGGCACCAACTACGCAGGACTGGAGCTGTCAATATGTTGGCCTCCGGCCTAGTCTCAGATGCGTCAGTTCAATACCAACTTAAGCACGCCACGCGGGCAATGTCGCTTTATTACGGTCAAGGATACTCACGAGCGCGCCTGAATGAGGACTCTCGCACCCATTACATTCGCACAATGTATGAGGTCTTAAGTAAGGAGATTGCTCTTTTATTTTCCGATCGTTTTATCAGCCCATACGGAGACAGCCGAAAGTCAGAAATTTTAAAAGTTGTTGATCCCAATGATGCAAAAAAACTCAACAAGGCCGCCAAAGCAGGCCAGGTATCATGGCGTCAAACTCTACTAGGAGGATGCACCAAGCGCGGTACTTGCGAATATGGTGGTGTAGATAATGTTATTCGATGCGGAGGGGGGGACAAACAAGGTCCTTGCGCAGATGCATTATTTGACCGGAATAAGGAGCAGGCTATTCGGCAGTTAGCGCGCGTGATCGATTCGCGCTTAATCGACGCCCCATTAGGCTCGCCATATCGCGAGTCTTTATATGCTCAACAACGCGCTGTGGAGAACGCCCTTGATATCATCTCGAAAAGTTAATCCACCAGACATGGGCAGGGCTGAGAAAGCTTTTCGCGAAGCTTTTGAACGACTGAAGCGCGGCAAGCCCGAAAGGCTGCCGCAAGGTACGCCAGTGTCGCAAAACAATGTGGCCAAGGAAACTGGCAGTGATCCCTCGGCCCTCAAGAAATCGCGGTATCCGGAGCTGATCAACGAAATCCAAAATTGGATAAATGAACACAATTTTCAGGCGCCTCCATCACCACGACAAAAGATCATCACCCAGCGCAAAAGGAATCGATCGCTCAAGGAAGTCATCAATGAGTTGAAGTCACAACGCGATAAAGCCGCCTCGTTGCTGGTCGAAGCTGACTCCAAGATTCTGGAATTGACTATGGAGAACGCCCGTTTAAAAGCGATGCTCAATCTTACCAATGTCAATCCGATCCGCAAACCCACAATTTAGGGAATGGACTTAACTTGGATTCTGGCAGACAAGCCTCATGGCTTTCAGGTAACGAACTCACTCGCTTTGTCTCCATACTTTAACTACCGCAGCAGAATTTAGGGCTACCAAAATGATTGAAGAAACAAGATCGATTACAAGTACCGGAAGCGAAATCAACGCCAATATTCTATTGAAAGCTGGATGGACTCTTCTGCTGGTTGCCGAACGTGAAAATAGAGATATGAAATGGGCACATTTCGTATTTGGTTGGCAAGCAGACACTCTCCCTCCGACGCTGAATTTTCCAGGTGTGGAGCCATTAGTCGACATTTAGCGTTGTGAAAGATGGGCACTTACTTTGAGTAAAACTCACGATCAATATGGACTGTGGGTTAACGCGCAGACCCATTGCACCGATAAATAGGCACGCCTATAGACTGCCACACCTATAACTCTTCTAGTTTCATGGCGAGCTCTAACAGTGACTCGACAGTCCGCTTCAGTAGTTCATGATCAACTTCTGAATCATGTTTCTTCTCACGAAGCATGTCTAGAATTTGTAGATTTTGATTGTTTGCAGACTCTATGAGATCTGCAAAAACTGGAATATCAGGTTCTGTCCTGATAGTCTTGGGGAAAAGCTTTCGAGGAAAGCCAGTCTCAGGCAGCCCCATAGATTTGAAAGTCAGTCCGATCACCTCTGGCTTGTCATCTAGCAGGTCAGCCATCCGATTAATCCAGTCTGAACTGGGTCCGATCTTGGACAACAAAAACCAGATCACTACAACTAAACCGTATAGTTTGTTGCTTTCCGAGCTACCCAAGGCTATCAGATTGAAATACCCATTTTTGGGGGTCATGATCGTCCGAATGTTGGATCTATTGCATACTCGACTGTGGTGAGCACAGCGGTTTCTTATTCCATTTAAATTGATTAACCAGTTATCTAGAACTTGTCTTTTGTCTATGCCTAGGCGATCGCAGATCATTTGTTGGTTTGCCCCGCTAAGCATACTATAGAGCTTAGAGAGGGTCCCAAAGTTCCAGGCTTCGCACGCTACCCAGATGGGAATTGGTTTTTCGTTATCTATATGAGAACGGATGCTGTCTTCACGACTGTCTTCTAACAGCTGTTGATGTTTCCGGTGCCAAAGATCGAATTCCGAAAACCTATCATCTTTTTCGATACTGGTTGAAAATCTTGAAAAATTCTTCTTATCGAAATGCGCTTGCGGATGGATTCGTCCAAGTTCGTGAGCCACAATTGTCCGCAAATATATTTCTATACGTTCAATTGCGCAAAGCAATTCAAGCCTGATCTTTTTGTCAAAAAGATAAAAATCAAAGATCGAGTCGAAGGTCGTACCGGTTTGAAATTCATCATACTTTATGATTTCTTTCGGCTGGATGAATTTGTACTTCAACGCTGGATGCCAGTAGCCTGAAAGGCGATAGTACCCGATTTGTGTTAGTTTTCTTTGTGCTCGCAAAGAGTCGCGAAGAATCATCCCGCGGGAAGTCAGTTTCTCTACTAGCAAATCATACTCGAGGAAAGGCTTGACCGTCTTTGCTAGCTGTTCCATAGCACTTCATAAAAAATTGGCAAAAAAAAGGCTAAATCGTCACCGATGCGAGGATCGGGAGTGGATTTAGCGCTGTTGGGGTGAATATACCTCAAATTGACAGATTGTCAATTTGAAGTGCTCTCTGAGGGGCAATCGACCCCACGAAGCTCATCTGAGGGCCGCTGGTAGGCTGCCAGCTGACGCCTATGGCTAAGGCGCATCGCCTTGCCTAATCTCTTGTGGGCACCAACCATAGGATGTTGCCGCTGAGCAGATACTGATCTACTCCCGGCTTTCCTACTAAATTTCCGAGTAACCCCGTTTGTAATGCTTCCTGGTTTAAATTCTAAGCCAGAGCCATGGATCACTGGCTAAGGACTCAGAAATCCGCCCGGTTCAGCTTCAATCGGCCGCACGGATCACGTTTCAATAAGTTGGCGTGATCTAGCGCTGCAGTTTTGGCCTTATGCACTAATACCCTTTCTACCAATTCTTGAATAAATCTAGAAAAGCAATGTGTTTAGATACTTCGGTTCGCTGCCAAGCGAGGGACCACTCCCAACTCGATGGGCGCGGAGAACAGTCTGAGCAGGACTCACAGTAACTTTTTTTGAATCCGGGCATAGGCATATTTGATGGCGGCAAGTATAAATTTTTAAGCAGATTACCGGTGCCTTGGACATGCCGGTGTTTAAGGCAAACAAGTAAATGCATCCCGCCTGCTGAATGCATTTGCAAGGTCTGAGCGATGATCCCGCCAGGTTTGTAGTGTACAAATAAATGCTCACAGTTAATGAGTATTTCTGTTGGATCGTAGTTTTTTAAGGCCATGGATACTATTTGGCCCATTTGAGACTTTATGTCATCTGGGTCCATCCCCATGTTTCTTGCCGTATCCTTGAAGTAGCTCATCTGCTCTTCTGTACTTATACTAAGAAAATCTCTCTCAACGATAGGCTTGTGGCTTCTTTCAACCGCCTCCAAAGTTTGGATAGCAATTGAGCTTATGCTAGACAAACTTGCCTTGAGCGCATCTCTTTCTTTCGAGCTGTGCAAGTTTGTATGCAGCGCTAACGAATATAGCCGCTCAGCTCTTTCAGGCGTTCCAGCAAAGAATGCATACGACATGCAAAATTGAAAAGTAGTGACCAACCAGTTTTGATAAAACTCAATAGATTCTTCACTTCCTCTTTCATTTTGGATGGCGCGAAACAAGAAAAGAGAAGTCGCAGATTCAAAGTAGACTTCGCAGAATATATGATATTGAAACTTGCTTCCGATCAGGCTCAGTGAATCAATGATTTTCTTTAAACTGATACATACCCGATTATACTGATTATAGATCTCCGAACGAAAAATAAAGCCCTCAGCGCTATCTCTTGAAAAAACTTTGCTCGCATTGTGATTGGAATACAAGCTATTTATCTCGTATTTAAATTTGGCAGAGCGAGCGAGGCCGATAGAGTAGCGCCTTAAATTTTCTGATTTTTCTTCGTGTGCCAGCTTAATTAAGAGAACGCTTACATTAAACATCTCTCTCATCTGATCAATCACTGATTCATGCAATGGAGAGATGCGGAGTGCTGTACGATAAAACAAGCCAGCAACGAATCTATCTGCTGCTGGTACAATTTTAGACTGAAGCAAGTCTCCTGAAACTTTATATACCTTTGTGAATTCTCCACGAGACAAGTGATTTCCTAGCATTTGGTGATGAGCCTTGTAAAGTGCATCCCCCATTTCAGAAATTCTATACTCCAACCTTTCAGGATCTAAGTCACCGAATCTGCGGATCGAACTTTTAACACCCTTGATTGCCAAGTAGTCCCATGAATTAAAAACTGAACTCAATAAGTTTTTAGCTAACGCGGGATCACGTCTTTTTATAATATTCTGAACGGGCAAGTGAATTTGAATCGAATCAGTTTTTACATTGCTGGCCTTAGCAATTAACTCTTCGTTGTCCGTGATGGAAATCCAGTATATTTTTTCACTGGATGTTTCTACCACTACTAAAATCACGGGAATATTGAAAGATAAGTAATACTTTAGCCTGCTCGTTTTCAGGTTAAAGGATAGTTTTTTATCGTTATCGATAAAGTTCGAAGTCCCCTCACCTTTGATCTGAACCTTGAAAACAAACTCTTTGCCCTGCGCCATGCCATTACTATCTTTTACCTCGATTTCTCCATCTATTCCATGGTCATTTTGATCTTCTTGAGATCTGAAAATCCAATTGGATGGGAGATTGTACTCAAAAATTCTGCCCGCCTCAGTACCAATCTCGCCAGGTGTCATCGATGACCTCTCAGTTCAGCAAGAGCTTGCTCCTGCTGTTTTTTCTTGATTGCTGCGCGACCGCAAGATGTATACCTCACTTTCAAGTGTCTAAGTGACTTGCCACTCTCGGTTTGGCTTTCTTGGGTTCCAGATTACTCGATTGTAATGCATGTCCAGTCTGCCTGCTTTCGACCCACAGCTACTGGTCGAGGTGGCAATACCCGCGACTCATCATGGACATTCAGTGGTCCAGCCAGGTGAAACTGGACATTTGCTATGGACGTTAAAAACTCGCCAAAACGTTGCCGTAGAGGCCTTTTACTCAATGTCCATGCTTATAAACTAACCCGTGGGCGGGCGTTTTGATGTGGCCATTGCCCTGGGCATTTTGGCGGCCAGCGGGCAACTGCCGGCTGTGGCGCTGGAGCAGGTGGAGTGTTTGGGCGAACTGGCGCTATCGGGCGCGATCAGGCCAGTGCAGGGCATATTGCCTGCCGCCCTGGCAGCAAGGGCCGCAGGCCGGGCGCTGGTGGTACCGCAGGCCAATGCCGAAGAAGCCTGCCTGGCCTGCGGGCTGACAGTAATTGCGGCCGAGCACTTGTTGCAGTTGGTGGCCCATTTCGCAGGTCGGGAGGTGATAGAGCCCTATATCCCCAGCGGCTTGCTGCATATCAGCAAACCCTATCCCGACCTGAGCGATGTCCAAGGGCAGCTTTCGGCCAAACGGGCATTGCTGGTCGCTGCTGCTGGCAGTCACAACCTGCTGTTTACCGGGCCGCCGGGCACGGGTAAAACCTTGCTGGCTAGCCGCCTGCCCGGCTTGTTGCCACCGCTCAATGAACAAGAGGCGCTGGAAGTGGCCGCCATTCAGTCAGTGGCCAGCCAAGTGCCATTGAACT
The DNA here is from genome assembly GCF_009600105.1 of Pseudomonas sp. FSL R10-0056. Taxonomy (NCBI): domain Bacteria; kingdom Pseudomonadati; phylum Pseudomonadota; class Gammaproteobacteria; order Pseudomonadales; family Pseudomonadaceae; genus Pseudomonas; species Pseudomonas sp. FSL R10-0056. Next base: position 82,231 of record NZ_WIWL01000204.1, on the reverse strand, counting down.
GCTGGCCACAGCGACCGTTTCGCCAACCTCATCATTCGGCCTCGGGGCCGGCGCTGGTGGGCGGCGGCTCCAAACCGCGGCCCGGGGAAATAACCCTGGCCCATCACGGCGTATTGTTTCTGGATGAGCTTCCCGAGTTTGATCGCAAGGTTCTGGAAGTCTTGCGAGAGCCCATGGAAAGCGGCTTTATCGTGATTGCACGGGCGAAAGATCGCATGCGTTTTCCGGCGCGCTTCCAACTGGTTGCGGCGATGAATCCCTGCCCCTGTGGATATCTTGGCGAACCCACTGGCCGCTGCCGCTGTACACCGGAGCAAATCCAGCGCTATCGCAACAAACTTTCCGGCCCGTTGCTCGATCGCATCGACCTGCACCTGACCGTAGCCCGCGAGACCACCACTCTCAACCCGCCGCTTGCCTCAGGTGAGACCACGGCCAACGCCGCCGGGCTTGTGGCTGCGGCGCGTGAGCGCCAACTGCAACGTCAGGGCTGCGCCAATGCCTTTCTCGATCTGCCGGGCGTGCGAACCCAATGCCGCTTGAGCGATATGGATAACAGCTGGCTGGAGGCGGCTTGCGAGCGCATGACCTTGTCACTGCGAGCGGCACACCGACTGCTGAAAGTGGCAAGGACCCTGGCGGACCTGGAGCAGGCACACAATATAGAGCGCAAGCATCTCGCAGAGGCGTTGCAATATCGGCCATTCAGTGGCTGATTATGGCGGTCAGTGCAACTGCTCAACGGTTGGCAACACCATGGCGGCGACTTCCTGCTGCAAAAAGTCGCTGAGCCTACGCAAACGCTCGCCCCCGGGACGGGTCTTGGGCCAAACCAGATAGTAATTATCGCCGCTGGCCACGGCAGCAGGGAACGGCAGGCTCAGGCGCCCCTGGGCAACGTCTTCGGCCACCATCAACAAATCCCCCATGGAAATGCCGTAGCCCCGGGCGGCGGCAATCATGCCCAGCTCCAGGGTGTCGAAAACTTGCCCGCCCTTGAGTGACACTTGCCCGCCCAGGCCCATGCAGTCGAGCCAACGCCGCCAGTCGCGGCGGTCAGGCGTAGGGTGCAGCAGCTCAGTGCTCGCCAGGCGTGTGACGTCCCATGGCGCGTCGCCCTGAATGGCGGGCGCACCGACCGGGATCAGCATCTCCGGGAACAGCAGCGTGGCCTCCCAGTCAGGCGGAAAGTGGCCGTTGCTCAACAGCACAGCACAGTCGAATGGCTCGTGATTGAAATCCACGTGGTCAATGTCCATCCAGGCACTGGTCAGTTGCACCTCATTGCCGCTCTGCAAGTGGCGAAAGCGGCTCAGGCGGGCCAATAACCAGCGCATGGTCAGGGTCGAGGGGGCTTTCATGCGCAAGATGTCATCTTCGGCGCGCAAGGTAGTACAGGCGCGCTCCAGGGCGGCAAAGCCTTCGCGCACTCCCGGCAGCAGCAAACGCGCGGCTTCGGTGAGTTGCAGGCTGCGCCCGCTGCGCTGAAATAACCGGCAGGCGAAATGCGCTTCCAGGGTTTTGATATGGCGACTGACAGCGCTCTGGGTAATGGACAACTCTTCGCCCGCCCGGGTGAATGAACTATGGCGAGCTGCAGCCTCAAAGGCGCGCAAGGCGTAAAGCGGAGGAAGGCTACGAGCCATTACTCATATTCCTATAGCTCAAAAGGTGATGGCACAGAAGGCAAGATCAACCATGAGTTTAAATCATGCCAATGATCGTTTTTATCCCTTTGCTTAAAACACTCAACGCGCCGAGAATCAAGCCTTTCAACGCACCTATAGAAATTTCTACAATGACCAAACAGCATCCTGCACGTATCGAACTCTCGGCCATTATGAGGTTGGCCGGGCCGCTGATCGCTTCGCAGCTGGCTCACATGCTGATGGTACTCACCGATACCCTGATGATGGCGCGCTTGAGCCCGGAGGCTCTGGCTGGCGGGAGCCTGGGAGCGGCCAGCTACTCGTTCGTGTCGATTTTCTGCATTGGCGTCATCGCTGCCGTGGGCACGCTGGTGTCGATTCGCCAAGGTGCAGGGGATATCGAAGGGGCGACCCGCCTGACTCAGGCCGGGTTGTGGCTCGCCTGGGCACTGGCGTTGGGCGGCGCGGTAATGCTGTGGAATATCAAACCGCTGTTGTTGCTGTTTGGTCAGACGCCCACCAACGTTGAAGCGGCTGGCCAGTTTCTGCTGCTGCTACCGTTTGCCCTGCCCGGCTATATGACTTTTATGGCCCTGCGCGGCTTTACCAGTGCAATGGGCCGGGCCACACCGGTGATGGTGATCAGCCTGATCGGTACCGTGGCCAACTTTGTGCTCAATTACGCGCTGATTACCGGCATGTTCGGCCTGCCAAAACTGGGCTTGATGGGTATCGGCCTGGTCACGGCGATTGTGGCGACCTGCATGGCGCTGGGGTTGGCCTGGCATATCCATCGGCATCCGGCCTACAACGCGTACCCGATCAGCAAGGGCCTGTCGCGGATCAATCTGACATATTTGCGGGAACTGTGGCGGCTCGGCCTGCCGATTGGCGGGACCTATGCCGTGGAAGTCGGTTTGTTTGCCTTCGCAGCACTGTGCATGGGCACCATGGGCAGCACACAGCTGGCAGCGCACCAGATCGCACTGCAAATCGTATCGGTGGCATTTATGGTACCTGCAGGCATGTCGTATGCGATCACCATGCGTATTGGCCAGCACTATGGTGGTGGTGACTTGCAGCGGGCGCGGCTGGCAGGACGGGTCGGTATCGGTTTTGGTGCATGTGTGATGCTCGGGTTTTCCGTGGTGTTCTGGTTTTGGCCAAGGGATCTGGTGGGGTTGTTCCTCGATTACAACGACCCTGCATTCCGTCCGGTATTTGAGCTGGCCGTCAGCCTGCTGGCGGTAGCGGCATGGTTTGAGCTGTTTGATGGCGCACAAACCATCGCCATGGGCGCGATTCGCGGGCTCAAGGATGCCAAGACCACCTTTCTGGTGGGGCTGTTCTGCTATTGGGTGATTGGCGCGCCAATGGCCTGGATGCTGGCCTTTACCTTCGGTTGGGGCCCGGCAGGTGTCTGGTGGGGGCTGGCGACGGGCCTGGCCTGTGCAGCGATCAGCTTGACCCTGGCGTTCGAGTGGAAGGTGCGGCGCATGATCAAGCTGGAGCGCAAGGCGGCGAAAATGGCGGGCGTAGCTGTGTAGCAGCTGCCGAAGGAACGAGGCTGCTGCTACGGAAGTTTTTCTTAAGCCCTAGAGCGCAATTGGCACCTGCTGCCCGGCCCCAAACGTCAAATACTCCACCAGTTCGGCCAGCGGCAGCGGCTTGCTGATGAAGTAGCCCTGCACCTGATCGCAGCCAAAATCACGCAAAAGAGCAAGCTGTTCGGGAGTTTCGACGCCTTCGGCAACCACTTCCAGTTTCAGGTTGTGGGCCAGGTTGATCATGGCGTGGACCAGTTTGCGGTTCTCTTCGCGGCTTTCCATGCCGCCCACAAAGCTCTTGTCGATCTTGAGCAGCGTAATCGGCAGGCTATTGAGGTGCACAAACGATGAAAAACCCGTACCGAAATCATCCAGCGAAAAACGCACACCCAGTCGGCCCAGGGCATCCATGGTCTGTTTGACCAGATCACTGCGCCGCATCACGGCCGTTTCGGTCAGCTCGAACTCCAGCCACTGTGCTTCTACGCCGCGTTCGCTGATCAGGCGGCTGAGGGTCGAAAGCAACTGGCTGTCCTGAAACTGGCGAAACGACAGGTTGACCGCCATGTGCAGCGGCTCAAGCCCGCGTTCGCGCAACGCCTGCATATCCCGCAGGGCACGGGAGATAACCCAGTACCCCAGCGGCACAATCAGCCCGCTTTGCTCGGCCAAAGGCACGAACTCACTCGGAGCCAACAGGCCACGCTCGGCATGGCGCCAGCGCACCAGCGCTTCCAGCCCGACGATTTGCCCCGTGCCAAGATCCAGCCGCGGCTGGTAATGCAGTTCCAGTTCGTCACGGCGCAACGCCCGGCGCAACTCGCTTTCGAGGTCGGCCAGGCTGCGGGCATTGCGATTGATACGCTCGTTGAATACGTGGAAGGTACAGCCCTGGGTGCTTTTGGCCTGTTGCATGGCAATGTGCGCGTGCCACATCAACGGGTCGGCCCCGGCGTTGGCGCGGGCATGGGCAATACCCAGGCTGCAGCCGATCAACAGGCTTTCGCCGTCGACCCAGTAGGGCTCGGCCATCACCTCGGTAATGCGCTCGGCCATCCATTCGGCACGCTCGGGCGCGCGATGGGTATTGATCAACAGGGCGAATTCATCACTGCCAAGACGGGCCAGTTGGTCACCCGCTTCAAGCTGGCTTTTGAGGCGCGCCACTACTTGCAGGATCAGGCGGTCGCCAGCCTGATGGCCCAATGCATCGTTGGCGTGACGAAAGTTGTCCAGGTCCAGATGGCCCAAGGCAATGCCACGGCCGTCACTTTCGGCCAGACGCACGGCCAGCAGGGTCTGGAAGCCTTGCCTGTTGGCAATGCCGGTCAGTGGATCCTCTTCGGCGAGGCGCTGCAAGGTGTGTTCCAGCAGGCCGCGTTCACGCACATGGCGCAGACAGCGGCGCAGTACATCGCCCGTCAGGCTGGCGCCGACCAGCCAGTCGCTGACGCCCGCTGGAGCGCTATCAGGCTCGCTGTCGAGCAGCAAAACCGTGGGCAGGCGGCAGCGGCCCGCTGGGGGCTGCAGGGCCGGGGTCGTCAGGAGCAGCGCATTGCGATCGTTTTCGAACAGATGGCTGACAGACTCCCAGCTCGGCGCGCATATCAGGACGGCCGCACTTCCCATTGGCGCCAGACACTCGCGCAACAACGCTGCCCAAGATGGCTCTTCGGCCAATAGCAGCAAACGCAAGGGTTCGACAGGCGTAGACAAGCTAGCTCCCTAGACTCTGCAAAAATTCGGGCAGTGGGCATTATGACGTGCCGGCAACCAATGGCAATGACACTGGTTATCAAATACTTATTTGCTGCATTAACCCTACGGTAGCTGGAAATACTCTTTACATCCTGTGCGAAAGTAACAAAAGCAGTAAATTTAAAGGATGTGGCATGTCACACCGTCGCACAGAGGCAGCAATATTTGCTCAGCCTGTTAAAATGCCCGCCCTTTTTACAAACGACCCCTGATCTCGTCATGTCCCGACTCAATCCCCGGCAGCAAGAAGCCGTGAGCTACGTCGGCGGCCCTCTATTGGTGCTCGCCGGCGCAGGCTCCGGCAAAACCAGCGTGATTACCCGCAAAATCGCGCACCTGATCCAGAACTGTGGCATCCGTGCCCAATACATCGTCGCCATGACCTTTACCAACAAAGCCGCCCGCGAGATGAAAGAGCGTGTCGGCACCCTGCTTAAAAAGGGTGAAGGCCGCGGCTTGACGGTGTGCACGTTCCACAACCTGGGCCTCAACATCATCCGCAAGGAGCACGCGCGGCTGGGCTATAAGCCCGGCTTCTCGATCTTTGACGAGGCTGACGTCAAGGCGCTGATGGCCGACATCATGCAAAAGGAATATTCGGGCGACGACGGGGTCGACGAAATCAAGAACATGATCGGCTCGTGGAAAAACGACCTGATCCTGCCGCCCCAGGCTCTGGAAAACGCGCGCAACCCCAAGGAGCAGACCGCAGCCATCGTCTACACCCACTACCAGCGCACGCTCAAGGCCTACAACGCGGTGGACTTTGACGACCTGATCCTGCTGCCGGTCAAGCTGTTCGAAGAACATGCCGACATTCTGGAAAAGTGGCAGAACAAGGTGCGTTACCTGCTGGTGGACGAATATCAGGACACCAACGCCAGTCAGTATCTGCTGGTTAAATACCTGATCGGCAAGCGCAACCAGTTCACCGTGGTAGGTGACGACGACCAGTCGATCTACGCCTGGCGCGGCGCTCGCCCGGAAAACCTGATGCTGCTCAAGGATGATTACCCGTCCTTGAAAGTGGTGATGCTGGAGCAAAACTACCGCTCCACCAGCCGTATTCTGCGCTGCGCCAATATCCTGATTGCCAACAACCCCCACGAGTTTGAAAAGCAGTTGTGGAGCGAGATGGGCCACGGCGACGAAGTGCGGGTGATCCGCTGCCGCAACGAAGACGCCGAAGCCGAGCGAGTGGCCGTCGAAATCCTCACCCTGCACCTGCGCACCGATCGACCGTACAGCGACTTCGCGATCCTGTACCGCGGGAACTATCAAGCCAAACTGATCGAATTGAAGCTGCAGCACCATCAGATCCCGTACCGTTTGTCGGGCGGCAACAGCTTCTTCGGACGTCAGGAAGTTAAAGACCTGATGGCTTACTTCCGCCTGATCGTAAACCCGGATGACGATAACGCCTTCCTGCGCGTAATCAACGTCCCACGTCGCGAGATCGGTTCGACTACCCTGGAAAAGCTGGGTAACTACGCGACCGAGCGAAAGATCTCGATGTATGCCGCCACCGATGAAATCGGCCTGGGCGAACATCTGGACGCACGCTTCACTGACCGCCTGGTACGTTTCAAGCGCTTTATGGACCGTGTGCGTGAGCATTGCTCGGGCGAAGACCCGATTGCAGCGCTGCGCAGCATGATCATGGACATCGACTACGAAAACTGGCTACGCACCAACAGCTCCAGCGACAAGGCGGCGGACTACCGCATGTCCAATGTCTGGTTTTTGGTCGAGGCGTTGAAAAACACCCTCGAAAAAGACGAAGACGGCGCCATGACCATCGAGGAAGCCATCGGCAAACTGGTGCTGCGCGACATGCTCGAGCGCCAGCAGGAAGAGGAAGACGGTGCCGAAGGCGTGCAGATGATGACCTTGCACGCCTCCAAGGGTCTGGAATTTCCTTACGTGTTCATCATGGGCATGGAAGAAGAAATCCTCCCGCACCGCTCCAGCATTGAAGCAGACACCATTGAAGAAGAACGGCGCCTGGCCTATGTGGGCATTACCCGTGCCCGTGAGACGCTGGCATTCACCTTTGCCGCCAAGCGTAAACAGTACGGCGAGATCATTGACTGTGCGCCGAGCCGTTTCCTCGATGAGTTACCCCCGGACGATCTGGCCTGGGAAGGCAACGATGACACCCCCACCGAAGTTAAAGCGGTTCGCGGCAATACAGCACTGGCTGATATACGCGCGATGCTAAAACGCTAAAATCGACTATTTTTTACTCTACCTTCAGCGCAAAAGCGCTATTTGAGGACGTTACGTTGGAAGCACTGCACAAGAAAATTCGCGAAGAAGGCATCGTGCTTTCCGATCAGGTTTTGAAAGTCGACGCCTTTTTGAACCATCAGATCGATCCTCAGCTGATGAAGGAAATCGGCGACGAGTTCGCGCGTTTGTTCAAGGATTCGGGCATCACCAAGATCGTCACTATCGAAGCATCGGGTATCGCCCCTGCTGTGATGACTGGCTTGAACTTGGGTGTACCTGTGATTTTTGCGCGTAAGCACCAGTCCCTGACCCTGACTGAAAACCTGCTGTCGGCCACGGTGTATTCGTTCACCAAGCAGACTGAAAGCACCGTTGCGATTTCCCCGCGCCACCTGCAAAGCAGCGACCGTGTGCTGGTGATCGACGACTTCCTGGCCAATGGCAAGGCCTCGCAAGCGCTGATTTCGATCATCAAGCAAGCTGGCGCCACCGTGGCCGGTCTGGGCATCGTGATCGAGAAGTCGTTCCAGGGCGGCCGTGCCGAGCTGGATGCACAGGGCTACCGCGTTGAATCCCTGGCCCGGGTCAAATCCCTGGCGGGCGGTAAAGTGACCTTTATCGAGTAACCCTTTCAGTCCGTAGCAGCTGCCGAAGCACGAAGGCTGAGCCGCCGAACGCAGCCTGGCGGCAGCTGCTACGAAAGGCGCGTCAATTGCTTTTCGCGGTTGCCTGCAGCCCTGCCAGCAGCAAACGCTGGTACAGCTCATCGCGCAACCCGTCGGGTTGTGCGAGCTGCATGCGCTCCAGGTGTTCGGGGAATGCCTGGGGCGAAGGCGCGTCCAGCGTAGCCTTGCCCAGTTGGTACATCTGCGTGAGCTTGAATTTGCTTTTAAGCCAGTTCAACGCTCGCAGCAGGTCTTGCTCCTGCGCGCTGAAATCACTGCCCAGCGGGTATTCCGGGAACAAATGCGGGTGCCGATCGGCGATCTCCTGCAAACGCTGCGGGCTGTTGTCGGCAAAACGTGGATCAAGGCGAAAGTCCTTGGGCAGCTTGCCCATCAGTTGTGCCTGGGTAGTCAGTTCGGTCTGGAAGCGCGAGTCGGTGATGTTGAGCAGCGCCTCGATGACTTTGCTGTCGGTTTTGCCGCGCAAATCAGCAATCCCGTATTCGGTGACCACAATGTCGCGCAAATGCCGCGGGATGGTGCAGTGACCGTATTCCCAGACAATATTGGAACTTACATCACCGCCCGACTCTCGCCAACTGCGCAACATGATCACCGAGCGTGCGTCATGCAGGGCATGGCCCTGGGCAACAAAGTTGTATTGCCCGCCGACCCCGCTCAGCACCCGGCCGTCTTCGAGCTGATCAGCCACGGCGGCACCGAGCAAGGTCACGGTGAATGCGCTGTTGACGAAGCGCGCATCACGCCGTTGCAGGCGTTTCAACTCTTCCTGGCCGTATAGTTCGTTGATATAGCTGATGGCGGTCATATTGAATTCAAGGCGCTTGCTGTGGGGCAACTCCCTTAGCCGCTGGTAAAAATCGCGGGGGCCTAGGATAAAACCGCCGTGGATGCTGACCCCGTCACCCTGCAAGCTTTCATCCAGGGTGCCCGCATTGGCCTGGGCTTGCCTGTCGGCATCGGGGTAGACCTTGCGTCGCACAATCCCGGCATCGGCCAGCACCATCAGGCCGTGGACAAACATCTCGCTGCAACCATACAGGCCCCGGGCAAATGGCTCGACGCCACCTTGTTGCTCGATCAGCGTGCGCCACGGGGTGATATCGATAGCGTCGAGCAGGTCGCGGTAGCCCTCGTTGTCACCCTGGCGTGCGAGCAGGGCTGCACTCAGGGCATCACCCATCGAGCCAATGCCGATCTGCAGGGTGCCGCCGTCGCGTATCAGGGTGCTGGCATGCAGGCCGATCATATGGTCTTGCAGATTGACCGGCATGCTGGGCGTTGAAAACAACGTAGTGTGCTCATCTTCGTCAATCAACAGATCAAAATCGTCGATACTCAGCTCCGAGTCGCCGGGCATATAAGGCAGGTCACCATGTACCTGGCCCAGTATCAGAATGGTCTCGCCCGCCGCACGCCGCTTGGCAATCATGGGCAACAAATCGAGGGTAATATCCGGGTTGCAGCTCAAGCTCAGACGCGCGGCATCCTCGGGGTGTCGAGCAACCAGTTGGGCCACCAGGTTCAGGCCGCTGGCATTGATGTCGCGGGCCGCGTGACTGTAATTGCTGCTGACGTAATCCTGCTGGGCAGGCGGGCTGTTGAGCAAACTGCCCGGCTGCAAAAAGAACTGCTCGACGTGGATGTTGGTGGGCATGCTGTTGTGAAGCAGGTCGGCCAGGTAATCCAGCTCAATGTAATCGCCAAATACCCGCTCGACAAAAGGTTCCAGAAACAACCGTTGCAGTCCGTCCCCAAGTGGGGGGCGGCCCAGACTCAAAGCGGTATAGATCGTCAGTTGGCGTTCGGGCAGCTGCCTGATCCGCTGATACAGCGCATTGACGAAGCGGTTGGCCTTGCCCAGGCCCAGCGGCAGGCCAAGGTGAATATGCATCGGTAATCGCGCCAGCACATCATCGACTGCGCGTTCGATCGAACAGGACTGCACCATCTGATCCTCCTTATCCAGTCTTGAATATAGACGTGATAGCGCAGAGGACGCGGACGAGCTCAAATTTCGGGCACAAAAAAGCCGCCCATCAGCGGCTTTTTCAGAGAAGGTCGGGTTATTTCAAACCGGACATTTTCTCGATGGCGCCTTTTAGCTCTTCATCGGTACAGGTCATGCAAGTGCCTTTTGGCGGCATGGCGTTGATACCGGTGATGGCTTTGGCCAGGATGCCATCAAGGCCGCCCTGATGATCGGCGCGCTCTTTCCAGGCCGCGGTGTCACCGATTTTCGGTGCGCCCAACAGGCCGGTGCCGTGGCATGCACTGCAATGCTTGGCAATAATGTCGTCGGGGGTCATGCCACCGCCGCCGCCCACCGAGGCTGCTACGTCCATCCCTTTGCATTCTTGCCCTTGAACACAGACCTTACCCACTGGCTCAAGACGTTTTGCGATGTCATCGTTCGTTGCTGCCTGAGCGTTGACTGCCCATAGGGCCACTACTGCTGCTGGTACGGCCAGCATTTTCATAATTAGGTTCACGCGTTCACCCTCAATGGTGGCTATTCACGCCCACAACCACGGTTTCGCGGGCGGCGAAAGTATAACGGTTAGCCCGCCTCTCTGAAACAACCCTAAAGACAAAGGGGGAATAGAGCTGGCGAAATGCATCTACGGGTGCCTCTGCAAGCAGACAGGGCGCCTCTGTTCTTAGAAATTCGCCGGGGTGGCTGCGCTGATTAGTCGCGCCGCGACGTCGAACGGATTACGAAAGCGGTGTGGTTTGGAGCTTTCGAAATAATAGCTGTCACCGGCTTCCAGCACGAAGGTCTCAAGACCCACGGTTAACTCTAGGCGACCTTCCACCAAAATCCCGGTTTCTTCGCCTTCATGGGTCAGCATTTCGTCCCCGGTATCGGCGCCCGGTGGATAAATCTCGTTGAGAAAGGCAATGGCCCGGCTCGGATGTGCCTTGCCCACCAGTTTCATGGTCACCGCACCGTCGGAAATGTCGATCAGCTCATTGGCTTTGTAGACAATTTGAGTTGGGTTTTCTTGAAGGATTTCTTCGGAAAAAAACTCGACCATGGACATGGGGATGCCACTCAGCACTTTTCGCAGGGAGCTTATGGACGGGCTCACGCTGTTCTTTTCGATCATCGAAATGGTGCTGTTGGTGACGCCCGCGCGCTTGGCGAGTTCACGCTGCGACAGGCCTTTGAGTTTGCGGATGGATTGCAGTCGTTCACCGACGTCCAATGCGGGAGCCTCCTGGGGGTCAGATTCGGGTCGAGAAGCCGCCATCATGGCGATAGCGTTCAGTATTTACAACACTTCGACTTCAAACCCGGACGCCCATTCGCCCCCACATATTGGATACAACCCATCAGTTACCGGAATAGAGCCGTGGAACGCGTTTGAGGTTGCAGAAAATCTGGTAAGGAATGGTATCTGCTGCAGTGGCCACTTCGCTGGCGAGAATATTTTTACCCCACAACTCGACCGTCGAACCCAGGCCCGCTTGCGGCACATCGGTGAGGTCGATGCACAGCATGTCCATCGACACACGACCCAGCAACTGGCTGCGCACACCGTCCACAAATACCGGGGTACCGGTGGGTGCCTGGCGCGGGTAGCCGTCGGCATAACCCATGGCCACCACGCCGATTCGCATGGGTTTTGGGGTGATGAACCTGGCACCGTAGCCCACTGGCTCACCGGCGGGCAGTTCGCGCACGCAGATCACTTTGGACTCCAGGGTCATCACAGGTTGCAAGCGAGAGGCAGTGGCCTGTGGCTCGTCAAATGGCGAGCTGCCATACAACATCAAGCCCGGGCGTACCCAGTCACTTGGCACGCGTGGCCAGCCGAGTACGGCCGGCGAGTTGCGCAAGCTGATTTCTGCCGTCAAATCGGCGCGAGCGCCGAGGAACACAGCAACCTGCTCTACGCTTCGGGTGCAATCGAGCTCATCGGCGCGGGCAAAATGGCTCATCAGCACGATTTTCGCCACATTGGCACTGGCCTGCAGACGCTGGTAAGCGGCCTTGTAATCGTTGGGGTGCAAGCCAACGCGGTGCATGCCACTGTCCAGTTTCAGCCACACATGGATGGGTTTGGCGAGCCGGGCCTGCTCGATGGCATCAAGCTGCCACAGCGAATGCACCACACACCAGAAGTCATGTTCGACGATCAGTGGTAGTTCATCCGCTTCAAAAAAACCTTCCAGCAGCAGGATTGGCGCGCGAATACCGGCGGCGCGCAGTTCCAGTGCTTCTTCAATACAGGCCACGGCAAAACCGTCAGCCTCGGCCTCAAGAGCCTGGGCGCAGCGCACGGCACCGTGGCCGTAGGCATCGGCCTTGATCACAGCAAGGGCCTTGGCCCCCGTGACTTCACGGGCCAGTTGGTAATTGTGACGCAGGGCTTGGAGGTCGATCAGGGCACGGGCTGGGCGCATGGCGGCGGGCTTCTAACGGCAAAAGAATAAAAAACGGTGCACACCCGCAGCGTGAACTGCGTGCTGCACCGCAAGAGGGACTGTTACGTGATCAAAAAACTTACGGCAATGCTGCCACAACAGACAGTTCAACCAGGATTTCGGGCTCGCACAGCTTGGCCTCGACAGTTGCGCGGGCCGGCGCTACACCCTTGGGCAGCCATTGGTCCCAGACGCTGTTCATGCCGGCAAAGTCGGCATCGATGTCTTTGAGGTAAATAGTGACCGACAGGATACGGCTTTTATCGGAGCCCGCCAGGTCCAGCAAATGCTCGATATTGGCCAGTGTTTCACGGGTCTGTTGCTCGACCCCGGCGTTCATGTCGTCGCCGACTTGCCCGGACAGGTAGACAGTGCCGTTATGGGTAACGATCTGGCTCATGCGTTCATTGGTGAGCTGGCGCTGGATTGCCATGTTTTGCAGTCTCCTGGTGGTTGCCGTAGCGGGAAATATCAAGGCCTTCGGCGCTGATTTGCGGGGTCTTTTTGGCCATTACGTCCGCGAGGAAACGACCGGAACCGCAGGCCATGGTCCAACCCAGTGTGCCATGCCCGGTGTTCAGGAACAGGTTTTTGAACGGGGTTGCGCCCACAATCGGCGTGCCGTCCGGGGTGGTCGGGCGCAGGCCGGTCCAGAAACTGGCCTGGCTCAGATCACCGCCCTGAGGATAAAGGTCGTTGACGATCATCTCCAGGGTTTCGCGTCGGCGCGGGTTCAGCGACAGGTCAAAACCGGCGATTTCAGCCATGCCGCCAACGCGAATGCGGTTGTCGAAACGGGTGATCGCGACCTTGTAGGTCTCATCGAGAATGGTCGAGGTCGGTGCCATGTCCGAATTGGTAATCGGAATGGTCAGCGAGTAGCCCTTGAGCGGATAAACCGGCGCCTTGATGCCCAGTGGCTTGAGCATTTGCGGCGAGTAGCTGCCCAGTGCCAGTACGTAACGATCGGCGGTTTCGAGTTTGCCGTCGATCATCACGCCATTGATGCGATCACCTGCGTAGTCCAGACGCTGGATATCCTGGCCGAAGCGGAACTCAACACCCAGGTTTTTGGCCATTTCAGCCAGGCGGGTGGTAAACATCTGACAGTCGCCAGTCTGGTCATTGGGCAGGCGCAGGGCGCCGGCCAAAATGTCGGTCACGCTGGCCAGTGCGGGCTCAACCCGGGCAATACCGGCACGGTCGAGCAGTTCGAACGGTACACCGGATTCTTTCAGGACCGCGATGTCCTTGGCGGCGCCATCGAGCTGGGCCTGAGTGCGGAACAGTTGTGTGGTGCCGAGGTTACGGGCTTCGTAAGCAATACCCGTTTCGGCACGCAGTTCGTCGAGGCAGTCACGGCTGTACTCGGACAGGCGAACCATGCGCTCCTTGTTCACGGCATAGCGGCTGGCGGTGCAGTTGCGCAGCATCTGTGCCATCCACAGGTACTGATCAATGCTGGTCGTGGCCTTGATGGCCAGAGGTGCGTGGCGTTCGAGCAACCACTTGATCGCCTTGAGCGGCACGCCCGGTGCAGCCCACGGCGAAGCGTAGCCCGGGGACACCTGGCCCGCGTTGGCAAAGCTGGTTTCCATTGCAACGGCTGGCTGACGGTCCACGACAACCACATCAAAACCGGCTCGGGCCAGATAATAGGCGCTGGCAGTACCAATAACGCCGCCACCCAATACCATAACTCGCATATTCATTCCCTCATCGCGGCCAGCCGCAGACGTTTATTGTTCGATGCAAAGATGAGCGCAGTATATGAAGCATTGAGCAGTGGTATTCACTGTATAAGAAGCTATATTTGGCGACAATTCTCGGGCATAACCCTTTTCACGGAGGAGAATCTCCTATGCGTACAAATCATCAAACAAAGCGTGAATTGGACAAGATAGATCGCAACATTTTGCGCATCCTCCAGGTCGATGGCCGCATCTCGTTTACCGAGCTGGGAGAGAAGGTTGGGTTGTCGACCACTCCCTGTACAGAACGAGTGCGCAGGCTGGAACGTGAAGGGATCATCATGGGCTACAACGCCCGGCTGAACCCGCAACATTTACAGGGCAGCCTGCTGGTATTTGTGGAAATCAGCCTGGACTACAAATCAGGCGATACCTTTGATGAATTCCGACGCGCCGTGTTGAAGTTGCCCCATGTGCTGGAGTGTCATCTGGTGTCGGGGGACTTCGACTATCTGGTGAAGGCGCGGATCAGCGAGATGGCTTCTTACCGCAAGCTGCTGGGTGACATCTTGCTCAAGCTGCCCCACGTGCGTGAGTCCAAAAGCTATATCGTGATGGAAGAAGTCAAAGAGAGCCTGAATCTGCCGATTGCAGATTGACGGCTTTCCCTTAGAGGGGCTGCGCAGACCGGCTTTTGCCTTTAGTCCCCTCTCCCTCCGGGAGAGGGGCAGGGTGAGGGGGCTCTTGATCTAGACCAGCACCTGCCGCGTACTGGCGATGTACTCATGCACCAGCTTCTCTGCGCTGGGGTGAATCATCTCTACCGGGCGTCGACCGTTGGGGCACGGCAAGGTGGGGGTAGTGCCAAACAACCGACAGATCAATGGCCGCTCTTCATACACCGTGCAGCCATTGGGCCCCAGATGCACACAGTTCAGCTCATCCATTGCTGCTTCTTGTTCGGCAGCCGTCTTGCGCGGCAAGCGGGCCATTTCTTCGGATGAAGTGGTCACAGGCCCGCAGCAGTCATGGCAACCCGGCACGCATTCGAACGAGGGGATTTGCTGCCTGAGAAAGCGGATCTTGTGACTGTTACAGCTCATCCAGAACGTACCGATTGAGAAAAGGCCGCAGAGTCTGCCTGAAAACCCCTGCCCTAGACAGGGCCATTCGGCTGTTCTTGCCCCACGGGAATGGCACGGCTTATGCTCCGTCAAATTTTCCAAACATCAATAATCAGGATTACGCACATGAACGCCCCTGTTCAGCGCAGCCAGCACACCGCTTCTTATTACGCCGCCAGCAGCCTGCCACAACCCGATCATCCGGTGTTGCAGGGCGAGCTGGTGGCGGATGTGTGTGTGGTGGGCGGTGGCTTTTCCGGCCTGAATACGGCGCTGGAGCTGGCCGAGCGCGGCATGAGCGTGGTCTTGCTGGAAGCGCACAAGATCGGTTGGGGCGCCAGCGGGCGCAATGGCGGGCAACTGATTCGCGGGGTCGGCCATGGTGTTGAGCAGTTTGAAGGCGTCATCGGCAAGGACGGTGTGCGGCAAATGAAGCTGATGGGGCTGGAGGCGGTGGAAATCGTGCGCCAGCGCGTCGAGCGTTTCAATATTGCCTGTGACCTGACCTGGGGCTATTGCGACCTGGCCAACAAACCCCGTGACCTTGAAGGTTTTGCTGAAGAGGCCCAGGAGCTGCGCGATCTGGGTTATCGCCATGAAACCCGTCTGTTGCAGGCCAACGAAGTGCACAGCGTGGTGGGTTCGGACCGGTATGTCGGCGGCTTTGTCGATATGGGCTCGGGTCATTTGCACCCGCTGAATCTGGCGCTGGGCGAAGCAGCGGCCGCTGCGCAACTGGGTGTAAAGCTGTTTGAAAACTCCGCAGTAACCCGCATCGATTACGGCCCTGAAGTACGGGTGCACACGGCCCAGGGCTCCGTGCGGGCCAAAAGTCTGGTACTGGGCTGCAACGCCTATCTCAAGGACCTCAACCCGCAACTAAGCGGCAAAGTGCTGCCTGCGGGCAGCTACATCATTGCCACCGAGCCGTTGAGCGAAGCCCGGGCTCACGCCTTGCTGCCACAGAACATGGCCGTGTGCGACCAGCGCGTGGCGCTGGACTACTACCGTCTTTCGGCAGATCGGCGTCTGTTATTCGGTGGGGCCTGTCATTATTCTGGGCGGGATCCGCAGGATATTGCCGCGTACATGCGTCCTAAAATGCTCGAGGTGTTCCCGCATCTTAAAGACGTGAAAATCGACTACCAGTGGGGCGGCATGATCGGCATTGGTGCCAACCGCCTGCCGCAGATCGGCCGCCTGCAAGAGCATCCCAATGTGTATTACGCCCAGGCGTATTCAGGGCACGGGGTTAACGCAACCCACCTGGCGGGCAAGTTGCTGGCCGAAGCTATCAGTGGCCAGCACAGTGACGGTTTTGATCTGTTTGCCAAGGTCCCGCATATCACCTTCCCGGGTGGCAAATACCTGCGTTCGCCATTGCTGGCGCTGGGGATGCTGTGGCACCGGTTAAAAGAGCTGCGCTGATTCAAACCTGTAGCCGCTGCCGCAGGTTTGGTTACGAACGCCAAAATGGCTTGCAGCCTTCCTGCCGGGCCATTTCGCGGGTCAACCCCACATCGCGCAGCTGCTGTTCGTCCAGGTTCAGCAGCATCCGGCGACTGCGAGCACGGTGGCAGAACAGCCCCCACACCCCAAGACCGGCCGGGGTGCTGGTGACTTGACGGGCTTCATGCTCAGCCAGTAATTGTTGGCTGTGCAGCGTCAGGCGCACATCGCTCAAACCATTCATCAGACAGCTCCTTTTGACTCGATTGCCATGAGTCAGCATGATGGCCGTGCGCTGGAAACCATGACAGATTCAGCAAAGTCTTTTTAAATACATACAGATCTGCCATTTCAGGCGCTGAATCCTTGGTTTACGCCCCATCTGTACTGGTCCACCCTTCGGGAGTTCTGCCATGACCCTTTATGTCAACCTCGCCGACCTGCTCGGTACGCGCATCGAGCAGGGCTTTTATCGCCCTGGCGACCGTTTGCCGTCGGTGCGGGCGCTAAGCGCCGAGCATGGTGTGAGCCTGAGTACGGTGCAGCAGGCGTATCGCTTGCTGGAGGACAATGGCCTGGCGTCGCCGCGGCCCAAGTCCGGGTACTTCGTGCCGATGGAGCGTGAGCTGCCCGCCCTACCGGGCATGGGTAAACCTGCCCAGCGACCCGTGGAAATTTCACAGTGGGAGCAAGTGCGGGAACTGGTTCGCTCAGTGCCGCAAAAGGACGTGATCCAGTTGGGGCGCGGCATGCCGGACGTCACCACGCCAACCATCAAGCCGCTGTTGCGCAGCCTGGCGCAGATCAGCCGGCGTCTGGACTTGCCCGGTCTGTATTACGACAACGTCTACGGGGTACTCGGCCTGCGCGAGCAGGTGGCGCGGTTGTTGCTCGATTCGGGCTGCCAGTTGGGCGCAGAAGATCTGGTAATCACCACGGGCTGCCATGAGGCCTTGTCGTGCAGTATTCGAGCCGTGTGCGAACCGGGTGATATCGTCGCGGTCGACTCGCCAAGCTTTCATGGCGCCATGCAAACCCTCAAGGGCCTGGGGATGAAGGCCCTGGAGATCCCTACCGATCCGCTGACCGGCATCAGCCTCGAAGCCCTGGAACTGGCCCTGGAACAGTGGCCGATCAAGGCTATCCAGCTCACCCCCAGTTGCAACAACCCACTGGGCTACATCATGCCCGAAGCCCGCAAGCGGGCGCTGGTGACCCTGGCCCAGCGTTTTGATGTGGCGATCATTGAAGACGATGTGTACGGCGAACTGGCCTACACCTACCCTCGCCCGCGAACCATCAAGTCCTTCGACGATGACGGTCGTGTCCTGCTGTGCAGTTCATTCTCCAAAACCCTGGCCCCCGGCTTGCGCGTTGGCTGGGTGGCGCCGGGGCGTTATCTGGAGCGGGTGCTGCACATGAAATACATCAGCACCGGCTCTTGCGCACCGCAGCCGCAACTGGCGGTTGCCGACTTCCTGAAAAACGGTCATTTCGAGCCGCACCTGCGCAAAATGCGCAGCCAATACCAGCGCAATCGCGACCTGATGCTGGGCTGGATCAGCCGCTACTTTCCGCCCGGCACCCGTGCCAGCAGGCCCCAGGGCAGCTTTATGCTGTGGCTTGAGCTGCCTGACGGCTTCGACAGCCTGCGCCTCAACCGCATGTTGCTGGACCAGGGCGTGCAGATCGCGGTGGGCAGTATTTTTTCGGCTTCGGGCAAGTACCGTAATTGCTTGCGCATGAACTACGCTGCAAAGCCTACGCCGCAGATCGAAGAAGCGGTGCGCAAAGTGGGTATGGCAGCCAGTAAACTGCTGGCAGATACCGTTTAACTCCAGTGACGTCTGGCCCGAGGCTTTACCCGTTGAAATCACTTTGCGCATTGTTTTTAGTCGTCTTGCTGGGAGGCTGTGCCACGTTGGACGTACCCCGTGAACCCACCCAGGCGTTACCCGCCGCAGACTCGGCCTTTGGCCGCTCGATCCAGGCCCAGGCCGCGCCGTATCAAGGTCGCTCGGGGTTCAGGCTGCTGCCCAACAGCGGCGAAGCCTTCAGGGCCCGGGCCGAGTTGATTCGCAACGCGCAAACCAGCCTCGACCTGCAGTACTACATCGTCCACGACGGCTTGAGTACGCGCATGCTGATTGACGAATTGCTCAAGGCCGCAGATCGCGGCGTGCGTGTGCGCATCCTGCTCGATGACACCGCCAGTGATGGCCTGGACGATATCCTGGCCACCCTCGCCGCTCATCCCAATATCCAGATTCGCCTGTTCAACCCCCTGCAACTGGGCCGTGGAACGGGTGTAACCCGAGCGATGGGACGGCTGTTCAACCTCTCGCGCCAGCACCGGCGCATGCACAACAAACTCTGGCTGGCCGATAACAGTGCGGCGATCGTGGGCGGGCGCAATCTGGGCGATGAGTACTTCGATGCCAAGCCGGAGCTGAATTTTACCGATATCGACCTGCTTGGCGTCGGCCCGGTGGCCGAGCAGTTGGGGCACAGCTTCGATCAGTACTGGAACAGTGCCCTGAGCCAGCCGATTGGTGATTTTGTCTCCTCGCAACTCTCTGAGCAGGAGCTGGGCAAGGCGCGCAAACAACTGGAGACCTCGCTCAAGCGTGCGCAGCAACGCAACCCGGCGCTCTATCAGGAGCTGGCCTCATACGAAACCCGCCCGCAGCTCGACGTGTGGCGCAAGGAGCTGATCTGGGCCTGGAATCAGGCGCTGTGGGATGCTCCGAGCAAGGTGCTGGCCCGGGATGAGCCTGACCCGCATCTACTGCTGACCACACAACTGGCGCCGGAGCTGGTAGGCGTTAATCAGGAGCTGATTCTGGTTTCAGCCTACTTTGTGCCGGGTGAAACCGGGCTGGTGTACCTGACGGGCCGCGCCGATGCCGGGGTCGATGTACGTTTATTGACCAACTCCCTGGAGGCTACAGACGTGCCCGTGGTGCATGGCGGTTATGCACCCTATCGCAAGGCGCTGCTGGAGCATGGGGTCAAACTCTTCGAATTGCGCCGCCAGCCGGGCAGCAGCGGTGGCAGTGGCCCGCACTGGTTCAAGCCCGGGATGAGTTCGGATTCGAGCCTGCACAGCAAGGCGATGATCTTTGATCGGCAAAAATCCTTTATCGGTTCATTCAATTTCGATCCGCGTTCAGGCTTGTGGAACACCGAAGTCGGCGTGCTGGTGGACAGCCCCGAGCTGGCCGCCGAGGCCCGCAAACTGGCGTTGCAGGGCATGGCCCCGGCCTTGAGTTATGAGCCGAAACTGGAGCAGGGCAAGATGGTCTGGGTGACCGAAGACAATGGCCAGTTGCACACTTTGCATCATGAACCGGGCAACTGGTGGCGCCGGCTCAATGCCTGGTTCAGCAAAAGTGTGGGGCTGGAAAAAATGCTCTGATTGGCGGCTGCCCTCTCCCCAACCCTCTCCCGGAGGGAGAGGGAGCTGATCGACGGCGATTCTATAGACGTATTCGACCAGCACGGCGAAACAAGTCGCCCAACGCATGTCTGTGCTCCAATTATGTGGTGTAAAAACCATTGTGGGAGCGGGCTTGCTCGCGATGAAGGCACCGCGGTCTTTCAATCAGACCCGGTGCTGTCATCGCGGGCAAGCCCGCTCCCACAGGGTGTTGCGTTTAGAGGATTACAGCTTGATCCAGGTGGACTTCAGCTCGGTGTATTTATCAAACGCGTGCAGAGACTTGTCACGGCCGTTGCCCGACTGCTTGAAGCCACCAAACGGCGCGGTCATGTCGCCGCCATCGTATTGGTTGACCCATACGCTACCGGCGCGCAGGGCCTTGGCGGTCAGGTGAGCCTTGGAGATATCGGCCGTCCAGACGGCTGCCGCCAGGCCGTATGGTGTGTCGTTGGCAATCTTGATGGCCTCTTCGGCACTGTCGAAGGTGATAACCGACAATACCGGGCCGAAGATTTCTTCCTGAGCGATTTTCATCGCATTGCTGACGCCGTCGAAAATGGTCGGTTCAACGTAGGTGCCGCCGGTTTCTTGCAGAATTTGATTACCGCCTGCTACCAGTTTTGCGCCTTCGCTATGGCCGGACTTGATGTACGACAGCACGGTGTTCATTTGCTGGGTATCCACCAGCGCGCCCACGGTGGTTTCCGGGTCCAGCGGGTTGCCGGGCTTCCAGCCCTTGAGGGCGTCGATCACCAGCGGCAGGAACTTGTCCTTGATCGAGCGCTCCACCAGCAGGCGCGAACCCGCGGTGCAAACTTCACCCTGGTTAAAGGCAATGGCGCTGGCAGCGGCTTCGGCAGCCGCTTGCAGATCCGGCGCATCAGCGAAAACGATGTTCGGGCTCTTGCCACCGGCTTCAAGCCAGATGCGCTTCATGTTGGACTCGCCAGCGTAGATCATCAGCTGCTTGGCGATTTTGGTCGAACCGGTAAACACCAGCGTATCGACGTCCATATGCAGGGCCAGCGCCTTGCCGACCGTGTGGCCGTAGCCTGGCAGCACGTTGAAGACGCCCGCTGGAATGCCGGCTTCAACGGCCAGCGCAGCGATACGGATAGCCGTCAGAGGGGACTTTTCGGACGGCTTGAGGATGACCGAGTTACCGGTCGACAGGGCCGGGCCCAGTTTCCAGCAGGCCATCATCAGCGGGAAGTTCCACGGCACAATGGCAGCGACAACGCCCACCGGCTCGCGGGTTACCAAGCCCAGTTGGTCGTGCGGGGTGGCGGCGACTTCGTCGTAGATCTTGTCGATGGCCTCGCCGCTCCAGCTCAGCGCGCCGGCAGCACCGGGCACATCGATGTGCAGGGAGTCACTGATCGGCTTGCCCATGTCCAGGGTTTCAAGCAGGGCCAGTTCTTCGGCGTTTTGCTTGAGCAGGCCGGCAAAGCGGATCATTGCGGCTTTGCGCTTGGCCGGAGCCAGGCGGGACCAGACGCCGGACTCGAACGTCTTGCGGGCCACTTCCACGGCGCGCTGGGCGTCAGCGCTGTCGCAGCTGGCAACCTTACCCAGCAAACGGCCATCGACCGGGCTCAGACACTCGAACGTTTCATTGGAGACCGCATCGGTGTATTCACCGTTGATGAAGGCGCGACCTTCGATTTTCAGCTGTTGGGCCCGTTGTTCCCAGTCAGCACGCGTCAGGGTGGTCATTCGAGTGTCCTCCTCTTGTTGAAATGGAAGCGCCACCCTAAACCAGTGGCCCTGGAACTTTCAATATATTTGACACAGGTGGCGTAAACACCATGGCTTGTTCGTTTTAATAAACATAGACTTTAATTTTGCTGACCACACATGCCGCAATTTCGGGGGGATAACAAAGATGAGCATCGCAAGCGTAGTCGACTTCAGCACTGCCAATACCCAGGCTGAACGTTTTAGCCCGGCCCCGGAAAAGGTGCTTAAAGGCAACCCTGAGCAAGTTATCCACAACCACTACGACAGCCCCTGTGGGCAAATGAACGCCGGGGTGTGGGAAGGAGCTGTGGGCCAGTGGACCGTCAATTACACCGAGCACGAATACTGCGAGATCGTGCAGGGCGTTTCCGTTTTGCGTGACCATGAAGGTAACGCCAAGACCCTGCGCGCCGGCGATCGCTTTGTCATCCCCGCGGGATTCAAAGGGACATGGGAAGTGCTGGAGCCCTGTCGGAAAATTTACGTAGTCTTTGAGAGCAAGGCCTGAGACAGCTGATCCAGAGCCTTCAACAAGCCCTGCCACGCTTTGATGGCGGGGCTTTTTTATGCCTGCCCTCCAGGGCTACAGGCTACAAATTCAGAAATACGTCGCCAGCGCCCTTCGCGTCAATGTGAGCCAGTCTTGAGAGAACGCCGGGCACTTAAGGAATGAGCAGGCCCG
Organism: Pseudomonas sp. FSL R10-0056; assembly: GCF_009600105.1. Taxonomy (NCBI): domain Bacteria; kingdom Pseudomonadati; phylum Pseudomonadota; class Gammaproteobacteria; order Pseudomonadales; family Pseudomonadaceae; genus Pseudomonas; species Pseudomonas sp. FSL R10-0056. The sequence continues at coordinate 59,800 of NZ_WIWL01000204.1, read as the reverse complement.
CAGCGTTATTTCATTTATCTGAAAACAGGGAAGACCCATGTCCAGTCTGAATACTTTGAAACGCCTGTTGTTGACCACCAGCGTCCTGCTGGGGTTTTGCTCCATGCCCGCGATGGCTGAGGAGGACGGCAAGTGCAAAACGGTTGCGATCAATTTTCTGGTTGCGCCTGAGGCGACGCCTGCTTTGCTGGAGATGCTGCGCCGGGAGTCCGGGGCAACCGAGTTGCGTGTAGAGAGGCCGGGCATAGGCTACACCCGAGAGCACAACGCAGACCGCCTTCGCGTGGTCGTCGACGAAAACAACCTTATGCAGAGCTATATGTGCGGCTAGGGCTGACAAACGCGCACAAAAAAGGCCCGTATCGTGAGATATGGGCCTTTTTCGTAAGAAGAAAAACCAATTACTTGATTTTGGCTTCTTTGTAGATCACGTGCTTGCGAACCCGCGGATCGAATTTTTTGATTTCGATTTTGTCCGGAGTGGTGCGCTTGTTCTTATCAGTGGTGTAGAAATGGCCTGTACCAGCGCTCGACACCAAACGGATCAATTCACGCATGATTAGCTCCCTTAGATCTTGCCAGCACGGCGGATTTCGGCCAGCACGACAGTGATGCCACGCTTGTCGATGATACGCATGCCTTTAGCAGATACGCGCAGACGTACGAAACGTTTCTCTTCTTCAACCCAGAAGCGGTGATGCTGCAGGTTCGGCAGGAAACGACGACGGGTTTTGTTATTTGCGTGGGAAATGTTATTCCCAGTCACCGGACCCTTACCGGTAACTTGACAGACTCTCGACATGCCTCAGCCCTCTAAAACCACATGCCCAACCCGGCATGGGTTGGCCGCTTAATCTCTCAGTCATGGCGCCAGGCGCCGCGTTTCTTTAAGGGTCTTACCGGCTACACCTACAAACGCAGGAACCGGGCCCCTAGAAAAGAGCGCTGCTTTATACCAGAAAGACTAAAGAGCAACAACAAGCAGTGTGATTTGGTGTAATTAATGAAGCCGCCATTTTAACGCCAATCCGCGCGGCGTCTATGCCTTGTGGCGTTTTACCGCTCGTCGCTGGGTGAAAGGTATCGGGGGCTGGTGCCCGCTCGTAGCCGCTGCCGAAGGCTGCGATCGAGCACGTAGTGGTCGCCTTTTCACGCTTGCTCAAGGCCCTGGAAGCCCTTTCCCGGCCTGCGACAGCGACTACAGGATGTCGAATGCCATTAAAAAGTGGTCATTTGAGTACCAGAACACTAGGGTAAGATTTTTCCAGACTGCACTTGCAGATGGGCCTTATCGACTTGTACAGGAAACAGATCATGCGCCTCGCTGCCGTCCCCTTTTTGCTCACCTTTTGCCTGAGCCCGCTCGTACACGCGGCCACCTTGAGCGTTTGCACCGAGGCCAGCCCTGAAGGGTTCGACGTTGTGCAGTACAACTCGCTCAGTACCACCAATGCCTCGGCAGACGTGCTGATGAACCGCCTGCTGGACTTTGACGCTAAAGCCGCGAAGCTGGTGCCTTCACTGGCGCAAAGCTGGTCAGTGTCCCCTGATGGTCTTGTGTACGATTTCAAGCTGCGCCCCGGGATCAAGTTCCACAGCACGCCTTATTTTTCCCCCAGCCGTGAGTTGAATGCCGATGACGTGCGTTTCAGCTTCGAACGCATGCTTGACCCTGCCAACCCATGGCACAAGGTGGCGCAAAGCGGTTTTCCCCACGCGCAATCCTTGCAGTTGCCTGAGCTGATCAAAAAAATTGAAACTCCGGATCCGCTGACCGTGCGCTTCACTCTGAGTCGCCCTGATTCGACCTTCTTGCCAGCGCTGAGCATGGGCTTTGCCTCGATCTACTCGGCTGAATATGCCGACAAGCTGATGAAAGCAGGCACACCGGAGCTGATGAACAGCCAGCCGATAGGTACCGGGCCTTTTGTATTCAACCGTTTCCAGAAAGACGCGGTGGTGCGCTACAAGGCCAACCCGGACTACTTTGCCGGCAAGCCAGCCGTTGACGGGCTGATTTTTGCCATCACCCCGGACGCCAACGTGCGGCTGCAAAAATTGCGTCGCAATGAATGCCAGATTGCTCTCTCGCCCAAGCCGCTGGACGTCGCAGCTGCCGCCAAGGATCCAGCGCTGGCTGTAGCGCAGACCCCGGCCTTCATGACCGCGTTTGTGGCCATCAATAGCCAGCATCCACCGCTGGATAAACCCGAGGTACGTCAGGCCATCAATCTGGCTTTCGACAAGGACACTTATCTCAAGGCCGTGTTTGAAAACAGCGCCCAAGCGGCCAACGGTATTTACCCGGCGACCACCTGGAGTTATGCCAAAGACTTGCCGGGCTATGCCCACAATCCGCAAAAAGCCCGTGAATTACTGGCCAGGGCGGGTCTGAAAGACGGCTTCAAAACCACGATCTGGACGCGCCCGACAGGCAGCGTGCTCAATCCCAACCCGAGCCTGGGCGCGCAGTTGCTGCAAGCCGACCTGGCCAAGGTGGGTGTGCAGGCCGATATCCGGGTGATCGAATGGGGCGAGCTGATCCGTCGCGCCAAGGCTGGCGAGCATGACCTGCTGTTTATGGGCTGGGCAGGCGATAACGGTGACCCGGACAACTTCCTCACGCCGCAGTTTTCCTGTGCGGCAGTGAAATCCGGAACCAACTTTGCGCGTTATTGCGACAAGGCGCTGGACGGTTTGATCAGCCAGGGCAAAACCCTGACCGATCAGGACAAACGCAGTGCTTTGTATCAAAAGGCGCAAGCGCAGATCCAGCAACAGGCGCTGTGGCTACCGCTGGCCCATCCAACGGCCTACGCACTGACCCGTAAAGACGTACAGGGATATCAGGTGAGTCCGTTTGGGCGCCAAGACTTTTCAACAGTCAGCGTTAAGCCCTGAGCCTTACATCCAGCCGCGCTCGACCATTGAAAGCGGCTGGCCGTCACCGACTATAAAATGATCCAGCACCCGCACTTCGATCAGATCAAGTGCCTGGATCAGGCGCTTGGTCAACGTGCGGTCAGCCTGGCTGGGGTCGCTGATGCCCGAGGGATGGTTGTGGCAGAAAATCACCGCTGCCGCATTGTGCGCCAGGGCACGCTTGACCACCTGACGCGGGTAGACACTGGCGCTGTCTATCGAGCCCCTGAACAGCACCTCGAAGGCCAGCATGCGGTGCCTGGAGTCCAGAAACAGGCAGCCGAAGGCTTCGTGTGGCTCATGGCGCAGCAATGACTTGAGATAATCCCGAACGACTTGCGGGCTCTCCAGCGCGCTGTCGCGGCGCAAGCGTTCGGCCAGGTGGCGGCGGCTCATTTCGAGTACGGCCTGCAACTGGCTGAACTTGGCCGGGCCCAGCCCGAGCGGGAGACAGAATGCGCGCAGATCGGCTTCGAGCAAGGCCCGCAGGCTGCCAAACTCGCTGAGCAGATGGCGCGCCAGATCGACTGCACTTTTGCCCGAAACCCCGGTGCGCAAGAAGATTGCCAGCAGTTCGGCGTCTGAAAGACTGCCTGATCCGTGTTGCAAAAGCTTCTCCCGCGGGCGCTCCGCCGCAGGCCAATCTCGAATGCTCATAACACCTCCTTGTAAATGGGCGCCGCTGTTCCCTGGCAGGCGCTGTGTTATCTTAGCCCATCATTTTTGCGCGGCATTTGGCCATTTTCTGCGCAGTCATCATCGAACTAAAAGGCAGGCCTATGCAGCGGCTGTATCGAAAACGCATTGTTTTGGGCGTCGGCGGCGGCATCGCGGCTTACAAGAGTGCAGAGCTGGTTCGCCGTCTACTGGACCAAGGCGCGGAAGTAAGGGTTGTCATGACCCGTGGCGGCAGCGAATTCATCACGCCTCTGACCATGCAGGCGTTGTCCGGGCACCCCGTTCATCTGGATTTGCTCGACCCTGCGGCTGAAGCGGCCATGGGGCATATCGAGCTGGCCAAGTGGGCCGACCTGGTACTGATTGCACCTGCAACCGCTGACCTGATTGCCCGCCTTGCCCAAGGCCTGGCCAATGACCTGCTGACCACCCTGGTGCTCGCCACGGATGCCACGGTTGCCATCGCTCCGGCGATGAACCAGGCCATGTGGCGCGACCCGGCCACCCAGGCCAATACCCGGTTGCTCGAAAGCCGCGGCCTGCGCGTGTTTGGCCCGGCCTCCGGAAGCCAGGCCTGTGGCGACGTGGGCTTTGGCCGCATGCTCGAGGCGGATGATCTGGTGAGCTGCGCCGCCGAGTGTTTTCAGCGTCAGGTGCTAACCGGCAAGCACGTGCTGATCACCGCAGGCCCTACCCAGGAAAACATCGACCCGGTGCGCTATATCACCAACCACAGCTCCGGAAAAATGGGCTTCGCCCTGGCTGAAGCAGCAGTGGAAGCCGGCGCCCGTGTGACCCTGATTACCGGCCCGGTACACCTGCCGACCCCGGATCGCGTGACCCGTATCGACGTGGTCAGTGCCCGTGACATGCTCGCAGCCTGTGAGGCGGCGATCCCCTGTGACGTGTTTATAGCGTCTGCTGCTGTTGCAGACTACCGCCCGGAAGTCATTGCCCCGCAAAAACTAAAGAAAGACCCTACCAAAGGTGACGGCCTGTTGCTGCAAATGGTGCGCAATCCAGACATTCTGGCCACTATCGCTTCACGCCCTGATCGCCCTTTCAGTGTCGGCTTTGCCGCAGAAACCGAGAACTTGCTCGATTACGCTGCGCGCAAGCTCAAAGACAAAAACCTCGACCTGATTGTCGCCAATGATGTGGCCAACCCCAGCATCGGCTTCAACAGCGAAGAGAACGCCTGCAGCGTGATTGATCGCGAACTGCACGCCACCGTATTTGCCCAGACCAGCAAGGGCAAGATTGCCCGCCAGCTGGTCACTTTTATCGCCGAACGTCTGAACCAGGTTTAACTCGTATGCACGCTTTGCAAGCCAAAATCCTCGACCCTCGCATTGGTAACGAATTCCCGCTGCCGCAGTACGCCACTCCTGGCTCTGCCGGCCTGGACCTGCGCGCCATGCTTAAAGAAGACACCGTTCTGGAGCCGGGCCAGACCCTGCTGATCCCCACCGGCCTGTCGGTGTACATCGGCGACCCGGGCCTTGCCGCCCTGATCCTGCCGCGCTCGGGCCTGGGCCATAAGCACGGTATCGTACTGGGGAACCTGGTCGGCCTTATCGACTCTGACTATCAAGGCGAACTGATGGTGTCGTGCTGGAACCGTGGCCAGACCGCCTTCAACATCACCATCGGCGAGCGTATCGCTCAACTGGTGCTGGTGCCGGTAGTGCAGGCGCACTTTGAGCTGGTCGAAGAGTTCGACGAAAGCCAGCGTGGCGCTGGCGGTTTTGGCCACTCCGGCAAGCTCTGATTTGTATTTCAAGGCCAGGCGTCCTGCCTGGCCTTTCACGCATCCCCGAACCCCTCTGAACATGGAGTCTCCCCCTACAATGAGTAGCTCAGCTTCGGTCGCACCGAAATTCCCTGACAGCATTTTTCGCGCCTACGATATTCGTGGCGTGGTGCCGGAAACCTTGACGGCTGAAACCGCGTACTGGATAGGCCGCGCCATTGGCGCCGAGAGCCTGGCCAAGGGTGAGCCCCATGTGTCGGTAGGTCGGGATGGGCGCTTGTCGGGCCCTGAGCTGGTCGAACGCCTGATCCAGGGTGTGGCGGACAGTGGCTGCCAGGTCAGTGATGTGGGGCTGGTGCCGACACCCGCCCTGTATTACGCGGCTAACGTATTGGCAGGCAAGTCGGGGGTCATGCTCACAGGCAGCCACAACCCGTCGAACTACAACGGTTTTAAAATCGTGATCGCGGGCGATACGCTGGCCAACGAACAAATTCAGGCATTGCATACACGCCTGAAAACCAACGATTTGACCTGGGGCGAAGGCAGCATTGAACGCGTTGACATCTTGTCGCGCTACGCCGAAGTGATTACCCGTGACATCAAGTTGGCCAAGCCCTTGAAGGTAGTGGTCGATTGCGGCAACGGCGCTGCTGGCGTGATTGCACCGCAACTGATTGAAGCGTTGGGTTGTGAAGTGATCCCGTTGTTCTGTGAGGTGGATGGCAACTTCCCCAACCATCACCCTGACCCGGGCAAGCCGGAAAACCTCGTGGACCTGATTGCCAAGGTCAAGGAAAGCAATGCCGATGTAGGCCTGGCCTTCGATGGTGATGGCGATCGCGTGGGCGTGGTGACCAACACCGGCACCATGGTGTTCCCGGACCGTTTGCTGATGTTGTTTGCCCAGGATGTCCTGGAGCGTAACCCGGCAGCCGAGGTCATTTTCGACGTGAAGTGCACACGTCGACTGGCACCTTGGATTGAAGCCTGTGGCGGCCGCCCGCTGATGTGGAAAACCGGTCACTCCCTGATCAAAAAGAAAATGAAAGAAACCGGCGCCCTGCTGGCTGGCGAAATGAGCGGGCATATCTTTTTCAAAGAGCGCTGGTTCGGTTTTGACGACGGTATCTACAGCGCTGCGCGCCTGCTGGAGATCCTCAGCAAGCGTCAGGCAACCGCTGAAGAGCTGTTTGAGACCTTCCCGAACGATATTTCTACGCCTGAAATCAATATCGATGTGACGGACGAGAGCAAATTCAGCATCATTGAGGCTCTGCACGATGCTCAATGGGGCGAGGCCGCCGAGTTGACGTCCATTGATGGTGTGCGGGTTGACTACCCTCATGGCTGGGGCCTGGTTCGCGCCTCCAACACCACGCCGGTGCTGGTGCTGCGATTCGAGGCCGAAACAGAGGCCGAACTGCAACGCATCAAGGATGTCTTTCACGCTCAATTGAAGCGTGTGGCACCTGATCTCCAACTACCGTTTTGATCGACTTGTTCTACCGGAGCCCTGAATGACCCTCGAACGTGATGCCGCCTCCAACGTCGCCAAGGTTTTGTCCGAAGCGCTGCCCTACATTCGCCGTTACGTCGGCAAGACGCTGGTGATCAAGTACGGCGGCAACGCTATGGAGAACGATGACCTGAAAACCGGCTTTGCCCGTGACATCGTGCTGATGAAGGCCGTGGGTATCAACCCGGTCGTGGTCCACGGTGGCGGCCCGCAAATCGGCGATCTGCTCAAGCGTTTATCCATCGAGAGCCATTTTATCGACGGCATGCGCGTGACCGACTCGCAAACCATGGATGTGGTGGAAATGGTGCTGGGCGGCCATGTGAACAAGGAAATCGTCAACCTGATCAACCGCCACGGCGGCAGTGCCATCGGCCTGACCGGTAAGGACGCGACGCTGATTCGCGCCAAAAAGATGGTCGTGACCCGTCAGACGCCGGAAATGACCAAGCCGGAAATCATCGACTTCGGTCATGTGGGCGAGGTCATCGACATCAATACCGACCTGCTGCACATGTTGACCAAGGGTGATTTCATCCCGGTTATCGCGCCAATCGGTGTGGGCGCCAATGGCGAGTCCTACAACATCAACGCCGACCTGGTGGCGGGCAAGGTTGCCGAAGCCCTCAAGGCCGAGAAACTGATGCTGCTGACCAACATCGCCGGCTTGATGGACAAGGAAGGCAAGGTGCTGACCGGCCTGACTACCGCTCAGGTGGATGACCTGATCGCCGACGGCACCATTTATGGTGGCATGCTGCCAAAAATCCGCTGCGCGCTGGAAGCCGTGCAAGGTGGCGTGACCACGGCGCATATCGTCGACGGTCGCGTGCCGAATGCCGTACTGCTGGAAATCTTCACCGATACCGGTGTGGGTACGCTGATTACCAACAGCAAACCGGCTTAAGCAGAACCAAAAAAAGCCCCGCCCGGAGTGATCCGGGCGGGGCTTTTTGATGGGCGAGGGGATTAAATCCCGTACTGCGCCCGGTACGCTTCAACGGCTGGCAGGTATTGCTTGAGGGTTTCGTCTTCGGCCAGGAACTGCAAAACCTGGTTCAACGAAACGATGCTGATCACCGGAATACCGAAGTCGCGCTCGACTTCCTGGATCGCCGACAGCTCGCCATTGCCGCGCTCCTGACGGTTGAGGGCAATCATCACGCCGGCCGCCTTGGCGCCCTGGGCCTGGATGATTTGCATCACTTCACGGATAGCGGTACCGGCCGTGATCACGTCGTCGATGATCAGGATATCGCCTTCAAGCGGCGAGCCAACCAGGCTACCGCCTTCGCCATGAGCCTTGGCTTCCTTGCGGTTGAAGCACCACGGCAGATCACGGTCGTGGTGCTCGGCAAGCGCTACGGCAGTGGTCGCCGCCAGGGGGATGCCCTTATAGGCCGGACCAAACAGCACGTCGAAGGAAATACCGCTGTCAACGATGGCGGCAGCATAGAAGCGCCCCAGCTGGGCCAGTGCAGAGCCGGTGTTGAACAGCCCGGCATTGAAGAAGTAAGGGCTGGTACGGCCCGACTTCAGGGTGAACTCACCGAAGCGCAAAACGCCACGATCGATGGCAAAGCGGATGAAATCGCGCTGATACGCTTGCATGAAAAAAGTCCCCAGATACCACGGATTTAGCTAATTAGTAAGACGGCGTGTATCATACACGCACGTGATTTTTGGGGCCATTTATGCGGATCATCAGTGTGAACGTCAATGGTATTCAGACGGCAGTCGAGCGCGGTTTGCTCAGTTGGCTGCAAGCTCAGAATGCCGACGTTATCTGCCTGCAGGACACCCGTGCCTCCGCCTTTGAACTGGACGATCCAGCCTACCAGCTCGATGGCTACTTTCTTTATGCCTGTGACGCCGAAGTCCCCGCCCAAGGTGGCGTGGCTTTGTACTCGCGGTTACAGCCGAAAGCAGTCATCACCGGGCTTGGCTTCGAGACGGCCGATCGCTACGGGCGCTACCTGCAAGCCGATTTCGATAAGGTCAGCATCGCGACCTTGCTGCTCCCTTCGGGGCAGAACGGCGATGAAGACTTGAATCAAAAATTCAAGTTAATGGACGACTTTGCCCGCTACCTGGATAAGCAGCGTCGCAAGCGTCGTGAGTACATCTACTGCGGCTCGCTGTATGTGGCGCAGCAGAAACTCGACATTAAAAACTGGCGCGACAGCCAGCAATCGCCCGGCTTCCTGGCGCCTGAACGGGCCTGGATGGATGAGATTGTCGGCAACATGGGATATGTCGATGCCCTGCGTGAAGTCAGTCGGGAAGGTGACCAGTACAGCTGGTGGCCGGATAACGAACAGGCCGAGATGCTGAATCTGGGCTGGCGTTTTGACTACCAGCTGCTGACACCGGGCTTGCGCCGCTTTGTACGAAGCGCTCGCATGCCGCGTCAGCCACGCTTCTCGCAGCACGCGCCATTGATCGTGGACTACGACTGGACACTGACTATCTAAGTGTTGATCGCAGATCCAGAAAAAGGCTCCCGCTCTGTTATCAAGGGCGGGGGCCTTTTTTGTATCCGAGGCACTTTCAGGCGAAACTGGGCGTTCGTTTATGCAAGGTGCGTATCCGGTACTGCAAAAGCACAGCGGCAATAAAAGTGACAACAGCCTGCAGTACGATGAATAGATAGATTGAAGGGCTATTAAAGTCATACAGGTAAATGACCGGGATAAACCCTGCAAGCATAAAGGTATTGATCAGTACTTGAGGGATCAGGGTGTCTCGCATTGCCCGCAAGTGGCTTGCCGTGAGCGAGAAGTAAAGCGAGCTCAATACCGACATGCATATCGCCACAAATCCTTCACTGGTAAACGTCAGCGAGCGGTCGCCAAAGATAAAAAACAAACCGCTTCCCAGCGCATAAAAACCCCCTGCAATCACGGCCATGAGCACGGCGGCGGCTAGTTGTCCGCGCGGGTAGATCTTGTCCGCATCCACGATATGCTGGCTGGTATAGACGCTATGAAGCTGAGCGAACGCTATGACCGGAATGCTGAGAAATCCGATAATAGACATACAGATCGAAAGATCGGCAACCAGGCTTTCATTCAGCGACAGCAGTTTTCCGTTAAGCAGGTAAAAGTACAATTTTTGCCCCGCTACCCCGGCGGCAATAGGAAAGCCCATTGAAACGACGTCTGCCAGTATTTTTGGCTTGACGAGGATGTGCCGGTATCCGAGCCGCATAGAGAGGCAGGCCAGGGAGATGAAGAGGGCTGTTTCGACAATCAAGAAGTAGCCAACAGCCAAGAAAACAAAGTCGTGCTTGCTGCAAAAAACAAAACAAAACATCAGGAATGCGCAGCCTGCACACGTGCACCACTTCTTTACGGTTGCACACGGCAAGGAGTGTCCAGAGGCTTCGTGGAAAAGATGGGTGAAGGTATTGATTACCAGCAAAGGGATGGCCGGAATATAAATAAGAGACAGGTAAAAAAGTTTATCCCTGTCAAGGCTGTCCAGAAAACGGATGGAGGGGAGGTAAGCGAATACGGCAAGGGCTGCGGCAAACGCAATGGCAGCGAATAAAACCGCTATCGACAGTCCGCTCTCAAAGATTGCCTGGGGAGTGAGCGCATTTTTTTGATGATGAACGATATTGCCAATGGCCGCCAGCGGCATGTAGAAAAGGGTAGATATAACTGAAAAGATCGCCAGGACATAGGCGAACACAGGAAGATCGGCAATATTCTTGTGCGCGAGCAGCGCCGCAGCGATGGAAATGCCAAAAAATGGAAAGAGTCGACTGACAATAAAATTCCATAAGTTTTCCTTTAGATTTTGCTCATAGGTCAACTTCACGTTCGACGTTCCCATAGGGTTATCATGTAATGCCCAAATATAGGCTAACAGGCATCCCTATAAGTTCGCATATCCAAGATAAGATGATGCCAGATTTCATCCACTTCCAGCGCGGGTGGCAGGACGGGATACATTGTTTGGTATTTTTATTGAGAAACAAAAGTTTTTATAATACTGGATCGCTATCTCTGCTTCTATCGGTGTCCACTGCCGCCAGAGCAATGGGGTGCAGCACCTTTTTGAGAGTTCATCACGGCAGTTTTCATAATATCTTTATCCTTAAAGATAGTGGCGAAGACTGATCAAGCAGTCGACATAAAAACTAGACGAGCAAAAACAAATAGTCAATAGAATATTTTCAAGTGCCACTTGGTCTTTTTTTAAATTCGGTATTCACAGATGGCCATTGCACTAACATGGCGCGATAAATAACGGTGCGCTTTAAAATGAGGCTCTCTTAAAGGCATGGTTTATTTAGCGCGCATAAGTAAGTAGTTGTCGTTAAACGAATGCCTGGATAAACAAAGCATCGTACTGACGTCCACTCACCTGTTGTTTTGGCTCCCGCAATCAGCAAGCGTAGAAAAGCCCACCGAGGTGGGCTTTTCTACAAGGTGCCTGAGTTGCTGACTGAAACCTTACTTGATCGGCCGCCAGGTGAAGGGATAACGGTACACCACCCCGTCATTGGCCTTGACCCCTGCAATCACCACCAGCACTACCGCGCCAATCAGTACCAGGCCCAGCAGCGCAAAGCCGATCAGCACGAACATCAGCACATAGCAAATGGCCGAAGCAATCGCCACGGTGATCTGGAAGTTCAGTGCTTCCTTGCCCTGGTCGTCAATAAACGGGTCGCTCTCGCGCTTTACCTGCCACAGGATCAGCGGGCCGATCAGGCTGCCAAACGGAAACCACATCCCGAGGAACGCCGAAAAATGACAGAACATCGCCCATTTCCGGGCGTCGCGGCCCGGTTTGGGTGTTGAAAGATCCAGCTCACTCATCACGTTCTCCGGTTGGTCGTTTGAAGGCTTTGACAGTCAATCCGGCAATTTAGTCGGCCAATGCCGCTTGTTGCAGGGCAAAAATTTCGTTCATGCCTTTTTGTGCCAGTGCCAGCATGGCGTTCAGCTCTTCAGGCTGGAACGGTGCGCCTTCGGCGGTGCCCTGAACTTCGATGAAACCGCCGCTGCTGGTCATCACCACGTTGAGGTCGGTTTCGGCTGCCGAATCTTCAGGATAGTCCAGGTCAAGTACCGGTACGCCCTGGTACATGCCCACCGATACCGCCGCGATCATCTGCTTGATCGGGTCGCCGCCTTTGAGGCCGCCACGCTTCTTGATGATCTTCAGGGCGTCGACCAGAGCAACCATGGCGCCGGTGATCGAGGCAGTGCGGGTGCCGCCGTCAGCCTGGATTACGTCGCAGTCGACGTACAAAGTGATATCGCCCAGTTTGGACATATCCAGTGCAGCACGCAGGGAGCGGCCGATCAGGCGCTGGATTTCCAGGGTGCGCCCGCCTTGCTTGCCGCGGCTGGCTTCGCGCTGGTTACGGTCGCCGGTGGCGCGTGGCAGCATGCCGTATTCGGCAGTCAGCCAGCCCTGGCCCTGGCCTTTGAGGAACCGCGGTACGCCATTCTCGACGCTGACGGTGCAGATGACTTTGGTGTCACCGAACTCGACCAGTACAGAACCCTCTGCGTGTTTGGTGTAGTTGCGGGTGATGCGGATCGGGCGGAGCTGATCGGCAACGCGACCACTTGGACGTTTCATGTGGGATACCTGTACGGGACGGAAAACTGCCGAGCATTATAAAGGAAAGGCCATGGCTGCGCAGGGCGCGTCTGTGAACCCTGGCGGGGAACGAAGATTGGATGTATTTACGACCGACGCCATTTGGGGCAGTTGCCCGCACTGCGTTACAATCTGTCGTCTAACCTGCCGCCAGGCTTAACTCATCCAATCGCGAGGTACCGTCCATGGTGCACAGCATGACCGCCTTTGCCCGCGTCGAAAGCGCCGGCACTCAGGGCACCCTGAGTTGGGAGCTGCGTTCGGTCAACAGCCGCTACCTGGAGCCGCACCTGCGTCTGCCTGAATCTTTCCGTGACCTCGAGGGCGCGGTGCGTGAAGCGCTGCGCCAGGGCATCTCCCGGGGCAAGCTGGAATGCACTTTGCGTTTCACTGAAGAAACCACCGGCAAGCCGCTGCAGGTTGACCGCGAGCGTGCCGCCCAGCTGGTGGCCGCCGCCGAGACCATCGCCAGCCTGATCAAGCAGCCTGCCGCGCTCAACCCGCTGGAAGTCCTGGCCTGGCCCGGTGTTCTGGTAGCCGATGCCAGCGACCCGCAAGCCTTGAACACCCAGGCCCTGGCGCTGTTCAAGCAAGGCCTGCAAGAACTGAAAAACGGCCGTGAGCGCGAAGGCGCGGAACTGGCCCGCCTGATCAGCGATCGCTTGACCGCCATCGAAAGCGATGTCGAAACCCTGCGCGAGCTGGTACCGCAAATGCTCGCCACCCAGCGTCAAAAGGTCCTCGATCGCTTTGCCGACATGAAGGCCGAGCTTGACCCCCAGCGCCTTGAACAGGAAATGGTTCTGCTCGCGCAAAAAAGCGACGTGGCCGAAGAGCTGGACCGCCTGAGCACCCATATTCTTGAAGTACGCCGCGTACTCAAGTCGGGGGGTGCTGCCGGGCGACGCCTGGACTTCCTGATGCAAGAACTGAATCGCGAGGCCAATACCCTGGGCTCCAAGGCATTCGATCCACGCAGTACCCAAGCGGCGGTCAACCTCAAGGTGTTGATCGAGCAGATGCGTGAACAAGTACAGAATATTGAGTAAGGCACACCCTGACATGACCCACAGCACTGGCACCCTTTATATCGTTTCTGCTCCTTCGGGCGCAGGCAAGACCAGCCTGGTCAAGGCATTGATCGACGTTGAGCCGCAGATCCGGGTATCGGTCTCGCACACCACCCGTGCCATGCGCCCAGGTGAAGTGAATGGCGTGAACTATCATTTTGTCGAGCGCGAAGAGTTCGTGAAAATGATTGAGCACGGTGACTTCCTGGAACGTGCCGAAGTGTTCGGCAACCTTTACGGCACTTCGCAAAGCCACCTGCAGCAGACCCTGGATGAAGGCCACGACCTGATTCTGGAAATCGACTGGCAAGGTGCAGAGCAGGTGCGCAAGCTGATGCCGCAGGCGCGCTCGATCTTTATCCTGCCGCCAAGCCAGGAAGCCTTGCGTCAGCGTCTGGACAACCGCGGCCAGGACAGCGACGAAATCATTGACGCACGCATGCGCGAAGCCGTGAGTGAAATGAGCCACTATGTGGACTATGACTACCTGATCATCAACGACGATTTTGCCCTGGCACTTGAAGACTTGAAGGCCATTTTCCGTGCCAATCGCCTTCAGCAAAAACGCCAGCAACAGCGTTTTGGCAAATTACTGGCCGAACTGCTCGGTTAATGAACACTTCCCAAAACCCCTGTAAGGGCTTTACATTGGCGCTTACAGAGGTTTTAGGAGCAGTGACGGAAAAATCAGCGCTTCCCTAATGGCTGGTGATTTTTTAAACTGTTCAGTCCGCTCGCCCATCCGGGCAGCGCGCATATTGCATTTGCTACGAGGAAGACCATGGCCCGCGTAACCGTTGAAGACTGTCTAGAACACGTGGATAACCGCTTTGAGCTGGTCATGCTCTCTACCAAGCGTGCCCGTCAACTGGCCACCGGCGGTAAAGAGCCTCTGGTGCAGTGGGAAAACGACAAGCCTACCGTTGTTGCCCTGCGCGAAATCGCAGAAGGCCTGATGAGCTACGAGTTTATCGCCAACGCTGAAATCGTCGAAGACGAACCGCTGTTCGCAGCGTTCGAGGACGAGTCCAACGAGGCGAACTAAGCCTATGCCCGGTCGACGTAGCACGGCGAAGGGTAAAAAGTTTTGGCAGGAGGTTTCCTCATGCCGAGCATAGACGCCCTCGCCGATCGCTTGTCGGCGTACCTCGGCCCGGACCAGGTCAATCTGGTCCGCCGGGCGTACTTCTACGCAGAACAAGCCCACGACGGCCAACGCCGACGCAGCGGCGAGCCTTATGTCACGCACCCGCTGGCAGTGGCAAATATCCTTGCCGACATGCATATGGACCATCAGAGCCTGATGGCGGCCATGCTGCATGACGTGATTGAAGACACCGGTATTGCCAAGGAAGCGCTGGTAGCGCAGTTCGGCGAAACCGTGGCCGACCTGGTCGATGGAGTCAGCAAGCTGACTCAGATGAACTTCGAAACCAAGGCCGAAGCCCAGGCTGAAAACTTCCAGAAGATGGCCATGGCCATGGCACGCGATATCCGCGTGATCCTGGTGAAGCTGGCTGACCGTCTGCACAACATGCGCACCCTCGAAGTGCTGTCCGGCGAAAAACGCCGACGGATTGCCAAGGAAACCCTGGAAATCTACGCACCCATCGCCAATCGGCTGGGCATGCACAGCATTCGTATCGAATTCGAAGACCTCGGTTTCAAGGCGATGTACCCGATGCGCTCCGCGCGCATTTATCAGGCGGTCAAACGCGCCCGGGGCAATCGCAAGGAAATCGTCAACAAAATTGAAGAATCGCTCAGCCACTGCCTGGCCATCGATGGCATTCAGGGCGAAGTCAGCGGTCGTCAAAAGCATATCTACGGCATCTACAAGAAGATGCGCGGCAAACGCCGGGCTTTTAACGAGATCATGGATGTTTACGCATTCCGGATCATCGTCGACAAGGTCGACACCTGCTACCGCGTGCTGGGCGCTGTACATAATTTGTACAAGCCCCTGCCGGGCCGGTTCAAGGACTACATCGCCATTCCCAAGGCCAACGGCTACCAGTCGTTGCATACCACGCTGTTTGGCATGCATGGCGTACCGATCGAGATCCAGATCCGTACCCGTGAAATGGAAGAAATGGCCAACAACGGCATCGCCGCCCACTGGCTTTACAAGTCCAGTGGCGACGAGCAGCACACGGGCACCCACGCCCGGGCGCGGCAATGGGTCAAGGGCGTGCTGGAAATGCAGCAACGCGCCGGCAACTCCCTCGAATTCATCGAAAGCGTGAAGATCGACCTGTTCCCGGACGAGGTCTACGTGTTTACGCCCAAAGGACGGATCATGGAGCTGCCCAAAGGCTCCACGGCCGTCGACTTTGCCTACGCGGTGCACACCGATGTGGGCAACAGCTGCATCGCCTGTCGCATCAACCGGCGTCTCGCACCGCTGTCCGAGCCGCTGCAAAGCGGCTCCACGGTCGAGATCGTCAGCGCTCCCGGCGCCCGACCCAACCCGGCCTGGCTTAACTTTGTGGTCACCGGCAAGGCGCGTACCCATATTCGCCATGCGCTCAAGCTGCAACGTCGTTCCGAGTCGGTCAACCTGGGCGAACGCCTGCTCAACAAGGTGCTTAACGGCTTCAACAGCGCGCTGGACAAGATCCCGGCCGAGCGCGTTCAGGCCATGCTCCAGGAATACCGCCTGGAGCATATCGAAGACCTGCTCGAAGATATCGGCCTCGGCAATCGCATGGCCTATGTAGTGGCCCGACGCCTGCTGGGCGAAGGCGAAGCATTGCCGAGCCCGGAAGGCCCGCTGGCGATTCGCGGCACCGAAGGCTTGGTGCTCAGCTACGCCAAATGCTGTACGCCGATCCCGGGGGATCCGATCGTTGGCCATTTGTCCGCAGGCAAAGGCATGGTCGTGCACCTGGACAACTGCCGCAATATCAGTGAAATCCGCCACAACCCCGAAAAGTGCATTCAGCTGTCGTGGGCCAAGGACGTTACCGGCGAGTTCAACGTTGAATTGCGCGTCGAACTGGAACACCAGCGCGGCCTGATTGCGCTGCTGGCCAGCAGCGTCAACGCTGCCGACGGCAATATCGAAAAGATCAGCATGGACGAACGCGATGGTCGCATCAGCGTGGTCCAACTGGTGGTCAGCGTACACGACCGTGTACACCTGGCCCGCGTGATCAAAAAACTGCGCGCCCTTACCGGGGTTATCCGCATCACTCGCATGCGTGCGTAGCCATCTAATTACAAGGAGTCACCCATGTCCAAGACTGTTATCACCAGCGACAAGGCACCTGCTGCAATCGGTACTTATTCTCAGGCGATCAAAGCTGGCAATACTGTCTACATGTCCGGTCAAATCCCGCTGGACCCAAAAACCATGGAACTGGTTGAAGGCTTTGAAGCCCAGACCATCCAGGTTTTCGAAAACCTGAAGTCGGTCGCTGAAGCCGCAGGCGGTTCGTTCAAGGACATCGTCAAGCTGAACATCTTCCTGACTGACCTGAGCCACTTCGCCAAGGTCAACGAGATCATGGGCACCTACTTCGAACAACCCTATCCGGCCCGCGCCGCCATTGGCGTTGCTGCACTGCCAAAGGGCTCGCAGGTAGAAATGGACGCTATTCTGGTTATTGAGTAACGCCCTCGGCGCAGCGTCTTCATGCTGCGCCACCCCCCCCGCTCTTCCCGGCTTCAAAAGGATTCCACCATGCGCAAAGCGCTAGTGTTGTCACTGCTCTCCATTGTTTTGGGTGGTTGTGCCAGCGAACCCGCCCCCCGTGATATCAGTGGCATCTGGATCAATCAGGCAGCAATAGATGAAGCGGCCAAGGGTGGCGGCCTGCTTGACGCCTTGTCGTCGTCAGGGCCAACCCTGGAATGGAGCATCGACGCCAAAAACGCCAAGGCCACCTGGCGAAGCAGCTTTGAGCGGGACGAGGGTACGCTGGTGCCTGATGGCAGCGCGTCGTGGAAGGTCAATTTCTATGGCGGTGAGAATACTGACCTGAAGCTCGAAGGCTCTGAATTAATACAGTCAGCGACTGAATTCTTTCCGCGGCAGGCGTTCGTACGTCCAGCTCAAAGTGATGTCGGTGAAGTTTCCCGGGGCACAAATGCAGATTTGTTCAAATCGGTGCATTTTGAGCAGGCACTCAAGTCAGCCTATCTTGGGGGCGAATGGCGCGTACTGAGTGGTGCAGGTCAGGGTGCCAAGGTGACATTCTCGCCCAAGGGGCAAGTCAGTGGATTGCCTGGCATCAATGGCTATGAGCTGTGCCTGGGAGGTGACTGCGCCACTATGAGCGGCGGTTTGGACAGCCTCTGGCTTCAGCAGGGGGAAATGGGCGCAGCGCATATTTTTGTGCGCAAAGGCCGCACACTTGAAATCTTCGAGGCGGTGGACGTCTCAGCGCCCGACGAAATGCCCCAGTTCTACCCGGGCAAGCGTGAGTGGGCGCTGGAGAAGCTGTAAGCCAACCAAACGCCCGCTCCCACAAGACAACTCTCAGGCCTGCTCCCCCAAAATCGCAGCATAGCCCTCGCGATAATTCGAATAGCGCGGCTCCCAGCCCAGCGCCTTGGCGCGGGCATTGCTGCAGCGCTTGCTGCCTGCGCGGCGCACGCTCGCTTCGGCGGCCCATTCGGTAATGCCCAACCGCTCGCGCAACCAGTCCACCACTTCTGCCAGTGGCGCCGGTGCGTTATCCACACCTATATAGCAGTCATCCAGCGCCTTGCCCTGACGATCAGCCTCCAGCAGAAAGGCCAGCAGCCCCGCAGCATCATCGGCATGGATACGGTTGCCATACAGCGGTGGCTCAACCGCCACGCGATAGCCTTTGCGCACTTGCCCCAGCAGCCATTCACGACCCGGCCCGTAGATCCCGGTCAGGCGTACCGCGCTGGCAGCGATGCCACTCTCCAGCGCCACCCGCTCGGCATCCAGGATGATCCGGCCAGAGTAGTTGGTGCTCAGGGCGGGCGATGTTTCGTCGATCCATTCCCCGTCTTTCTGGGCGTAAACGCCACTGCTGGATACAAACAGCAGACGCTTGGGTCGCTGACCATGCTGCTCCAGCCAACTCAGGGTGTTTTTCAGGCCGTCTACATATGCCGCCTGATAGCCCGCTTCGTCATGCTCGGTCGCCGCCGCGCTGTACACCACGTAGTCAATTTGCCCGGTTGGCCATTGCGTCGGGCATTGCTCGCTGAACAAATCGCCCTCCACACCGATAACGCCCGTGGGTAAACGGTCAATGGAGCGGCGCAGGCCGTAGACCTGCCAATCCTGGTCGAGCAGTTGAGTCGCCAGACGGCTGCCGACATCACCGCATCCGACGATCAATACAGAGGCTTTGGGCATCGCAAAAATCCTAATGAAAAGTTACAAAAAGACGTAATTTGGCACGACCAAAGTCGTGACTTCCGAAAAAAACAGATGCTATTGCTTTTGTTAACAAGAATTACTTGCAATAATAACCCATCATTTTGCCCTTGGTCTTACAACGCGTTGTAGGGCATTACCTCATTACTTTTCTCAGGTCCGGCTAGCATGACACGCAATCATCCCACCGCTTCGCCAACCCAGCCTTCGAGCCCTGCACGCGTCTGGCGTGGGGTTGCGGCGCTGATGTTCAGCTTGATGTTGGCACCTGTTGCGGCATTTGCCGACGAGCCTGCTGCCCCGGCCGTGCACGCGGCCACTGAAGCAGCTGCCCCGGCACCTGTTGCTGCACCGGGTACGACTGATCCTACACTGGTTGAAGGCGCTGCTGCGCCAGCCGATAACGCGCCGCAAATAGTCGCAGAAGAAGACAACAGCCTGGGCATGGCCCATGACCTGTCGCCTTGGGGCATGTACAAAAACGCAGACATCATCGTCAAAATCGTAATGATCGGCCTGGCTATTGCTTCGATCATCACCTGGACGATCTGGATTGCCAAAGGCTTTGAAGTCCTGGGTGCCAAGCGTCGTCTGCGCAGTGAAATTGCCCAACTGAAAAAAGCTCGCACCTTGAAAGAAGCCAGCGAGACGGCTGGCAAAGAAGGCACCCTGGCCCACTTGCTGGTGCAGGACGCCCTTGAAGAAATGCGCCTGTCGGCCAACAGCCGTGAAAAAGAAGGCATCAAGGAGCGTGTAAGCTTCCGTCTTGAGCGTCTGGTTGCAGCGTGCGGTCGCAACATGAGCAGCGGCACTGGCGTACTCGCCACCATCGGTTCCACAGCACCGTTCGTCGGTCTGTTCGGTACCGTATGGGGCATCATGAACAGCTTTATCGGCATCGCCAAAACCCAGACCACCAACCTGGCAGTTGTTGCGCCGGGCATTGCCGAAGCCCTGCTGGCCACGGCACTGGGTCTGGTCGCAGCGATCCCTGCGGTAGTGATTTACAACGTCTTCGCCCGCTCCATCACCGGCTACAAGGCCCAGGTGGCGGATGCGTCTGCTGAAGTGTTGCTGTTGGTTAGCCGTGACCTCGATCACCTGCCGCCCGAGCGCAGCTCGCAACCGCACATGGTGAAAGTGGGGTAATCGGCCATGGGCCTGCATTTAAAAGAAGGCGATGACGATCTCGCCGAAAACCATGAAATCAACGTCACCCCCTTTATTGACGTGATGCTGGTACTGCTGATCATCTTTATGGTGGCAGCACCGCTGGCCACTGTGGATATCAAGGTTGACTTGCCTGCTTCCAGCGCCAAACCGGCGCCTCGCCCTGAGAAACCGGTGTTCCTCAGCGTCAAGGCTGATCAGCGCCTGTACCTGGGCGAAGAGCCGGTCACGGTTGAAGCCCTGGGCCCGACCCTGGATGCCAGGACCCACAACAACAAAGACACGACGATCTTCTTCCAGGCCGACAAGGGCGTGGACTACGGTGACCTGATGAGCGTGATGGATGCTTTGCGCGCAGCGGGTTATTTGAAGGTGGGTCTGGTCGGACTTGAGACGGCAGCCAAGAAATGACCATAGCGCGCCAAAAGATGACGCGTTACGCAATCAGCCTGGCCGCGGTGTTGGCCATCCATGCAGTGGCCGTGATTCTGGCCCTGCAATGGTCCAACCCGCGCGCTATCGAACTTCCGCCGCAAGCGATGATGGTTGACCTGGCGCCGTTGCCAGCACCACCGCCGCCTGCGCCGCCCAAAGTGGTGACACCGCCACAACCCCCGGCGCCAGTGGAAGAGTTGCCGATACCCAAGCTGGCCGAAGCGCCCAAGCCGAAGATTTCTGTACCCAAACCGGTCAAGCCCAAGCAAAAGCCTCAACCGCCCAAGCCTGTGGAAAAACCGGACCCGGTCAAAGAGAAACCTTCAGAAGAGAAACCGAGCGACGCAACGCCGACCAAAAATACCAGCGAGAAATCCGCTGCACCGGCACCGGGGCCGTCGGCGCAACAACTGGCGGCCAAGGCCAGTTGGGAAGGCACTTTGCTCAGTCACCTGGGCAAGTACAAAAAGTACCCGCCTGCTGCGCAATCCCGTGGCAAGGAAGGCTTGAACCGTCTGCGCTTCGTGGTAGACGCCGAAGGCAAGGTACTGTCCTACGAACTGGTAGGGCGCTCTGGCAACGCCGATCTGGACCGGGCCACCCTGGAAATGATTCGCCGGGCACAACCCTTGCCCAAGCCGCCGCCTGAAATGCTGACCAATGGCAGCATCGAGATCGTGGCACCCTTCGTTTATTCCATCGATAAACGTCGGCGCTAACACCACAAAGGGCACCTCAGGGTGCCCTTTGTGCATCTGCGGTCTGGATAAAAAACCAGTCATACCTTGATTGGCTACTGTAGCTCTGAGGGTAATGTCTGATAACGTGCGTCTATCGATTGCAGCCGCTATGCTTGGCCCGCAACCACAGGGACGCACGCTATGACGCTTACAGAATTACGCTACATCGTTACCCTCGCCCAAGAGCAGCACTTCGGCCACGCCGCCGAGCGCTGCCATGTCAGCCAGCCGACCCTGTCGGTGGGTGTGAAAAAACTGGAAGACGAACTCGGTGTGCTGATTTTCGAGCGCAGCAAAAGTGCCGTGCGTGTAACCCCCGTGGGCGAAGCCATCGTGGCCCAGGCGCAAAAGGTGCTGGAGCAGGCCCAGGGCATTCGCGAACTGGCTCAGGCCGGCAAGAACCAGCTGACCGCTCCGCTTAAAGTAGGCGCGATCTATACCGTGGGTCCGTATCTGTTCCCGCATCTGATCCCGCAACTGCACCGGGTTGCCCCGCAGATGCCGTTGTATATCGAAGAAAACTTCACCCATGTGCTGCGCGACAAACTGCGCAACGGCGAGCTGGATGCAATCATCATCGCCCTGCCGTTCCAGGAAGCCGACGTGCTGACCATGCCGCTGTATGACGAGCCGTTTTACGTGCTCATGCCCAGCGAGCACCCGTGGACCAAAAAAGACACCATCGACGCCAGCCTGCTCAACGACAAGAGCCTGCTGTTGCTGGGCGAAGGTCACTGCTTCCGCGATCAGGTGCTGGAAGCCTGCCCGACCGTGGCCAAAGGCAATGATGGCGCCATGCACACCACGGTCGAATCCAGCTCGCTGGAAACCATCCGCCACATGGTCGCTTCCGGCCTGGGTATCTCGATCCTGCCGTTGTCGGCTGTCGACAGTCATCACTATGCCCCGGGCATCCTGGCCGTGCGTCCGCTGACCCCGCCGGTACCGTTCCGTACCGTTGCCATCGCCTGGCGCGCCAGCTTCCCGCGGCCAAAGGCGATTGAAATCCTCGCCGACTCGATCCGCCTGTGCTCGGTGGCCAAGCCGCCTGCCGCGACCTAAGTGCCACTGCAATGACCGAGTTGTCGAAAGTGTCGGTCACCGCGCTCAAGGGCGTCGGTGAGGCCATGGCCGAAAAATTGGCCAAGGTCGGACTGGAAAACGTCCAGGACGTGCTGTTCCATTTGCCGTTGCGCTATCAGGACCGCACCCGCGTTGTCCCGATTGGCGCTTTGCGCCCCGGTCAGGATGCCGTTGTCGAGGGCCGGGTCATTGGCGCCGACGTGGTCATGGGCAAGCGCCGCAGCTTGCTGGTGCGCATCAACGATGGCACCGGCGGCCTGAGTCTGCGCTTCTACCACTTCAGCAATGCGCAGAAGGAAAGCCTCAAACGTGGCACCGAAGTGCGCTGCTATGGCGAAGCCCGCCCCGGCGCTTCGGGGCTGGAGATCTACCATCCCGAATACCGCGCCATTACCGGCGACGAACCGCCACCTGTCGACACCACGCTGACGCCCATCTACCCCACCACCGAAGGCCTGACCCAACAGCGCTTGCGTCAGCTCAGCCAGCAAAGCCTGGCCATGCTCGGCCCGCGCAGCCTGCCCGACTGGTTGCCGCCGGAGCTGGCCAAGGACTATCAACTGGCCCCGCTGGATGAAGCCATTCGCTATCTGCATCAGCCGCCTGCCAATGCTGATGTTGAAGAACTCGCCCTGGGCCATCACTGGGCCCAGCACCGCCTGGCCTTTGAGGAGCTGCTGACTCACCAGCTGTCGCAACAGCGACTGCGCGAGAGCCTGCGTTCACAACAAGCCCCGGCGTTGCCCAAGGCGAAAAAACTGCCAGTGCAGTTCCTCGCCAATCTGGGTTTCCCGCCGACGGGCGCGCAGACCCGGGTTGGCAACGAGATTGCCTACGACCTCAGTCAGCCCGAACCCATGTTGCGCCTGATTCAGGGCGACGTGGGCTCCGGCAAGACCGTGGTTGCGGCGATGGCAGCGTTACAAGCACTTGAGGCGGGTTATCAGGTTGCCCTGATGGCCCCCACGGAAATCCTCGCCGAGCAGCACTTCATCAACTTCAAGCGCTGGCTCGAGCCTTTGGGCCTTGAAGTGGCGTGGCTGGCCGGCAAGCTCAAGGGCAAGGCCCGGGTCAGTGCGCTGGAGCAAATCGCCAGCGGCGTACCGATGGTGGTCGGTACCCATGCTCTGTTCCAGGACAACGTGCAGTTCAAAAACCTGGCGCTGGTGATCATCGACGAACAGCACCGCTTTGGCGTGCAGCAACGTCTGGCCCTGCGCAACAAGGGCGTGGGCGGGGTGATGTGCCCGCACCAGCTGATCATGACTGCCACGCCGATCCCGCGCACCCTGGCCATGAGCGCCTATGCCGACCTCGACACCTCGATCCTCGACGAGCTGCCGCCGGGCCGTACTCCGGTTAATACGGTACTGGTGGTCGATACGCGGCGTCTCGAAGTGATCGAGCGGGTGCGCGCCGCCTGCGCTGAAGGGCGCCAGGCGTATTGGGTGTGCACCCTGATCGAAGAGTCTGAAGAAATGACCTGCCAGGCTGCCGAAACCACCTTTGAAGACCTCTCCAGCGCCTTGGGTGAGCTGCGCGTCGGGTTGATTCACGGGCGAATGAAGCCCGCTGAAAAAGCTGAAGTCATGGCGCGCTTCAAGGCTGGCGAGCTGCAATTGCTCGTGGCCACCACGGTGATTGAGGTGGGCGTCGACGTGCCCAACTCAAGCTTGATGATCATCGAAAACCCCGAGCGCCTCGGCCTGTCCCAGCTGCACCAGTTGCGCGGTCGCGTGGGCCGGGGCAGCGCCGTCAGCCATTGCGTGCTGCTGTATCACCCGCCGCTGTCACAAATCGGCCGTCAGCGCCTGGGCATCATGCGCGAGACCAACGATGGCTTTGTGATCGCCGAAAAAGACCTCGAACTGCGCGGCCCCGGCGAAATGCTCGGCACCCGCCAGACCGGTCTTCTGCAATTCAAGGTCGCCGACCTGATGCGCGATGCCGACCTGCTGCCCGCCGTGCGCGAGGCCGCCCAGGCGTTGATCGAACGCTGGCCGAGCCATGTCAGCCCCCTGCTTGATCGCTGGCTGCGCCACGGTCAGCAATATGGTCAGGTGTAAAAGACCATTCAGTAAATGGCCCGGCGGCCGATCAAGAGCTAATCAAAATCAAGTTGTACAGAACGGATGCAGACCATGACTGAAGTTGCCAGTGCCCTTGTTGCTGCGAGCACGCCGTCCGTTATCGGGCGCTTGCTCGGTGACCTGGCTGTTGCCTATCGCAAAGTCCCGGATCACCCGGGGCTCGACCCTGCGCGCAAGGTGCACGCCGTACTGCTCGACGATTCGATCGGTCCCCTGCTGGTGCTGTTCACCCAGAATCATTTACTTGATCTGAACCGTCTGGCCGACTTGACCGGGCGGCGCATGACCGCCGTTGCGCCGGAGCGCCTGCAGGTCTTGCTGGACAAGCATGGCCTGAGCCAGCTGCCGGGCTTGCCGGCGCTGGTCAACTCGCCCTGCCTGTACGAAGAACACTTGCTGCAACAACCCTCGCTGCTAATCAGCACGGGTGAACCGGGCCTGTGGCTGGAGATTGCCCAGCAAGACTTCAAGCCCCTGCTCAAAAACGC
Source organism: Pseudomonas sp. FSL R10-0056 (assembly GCF_009600105.1). NCBI lineage: Bacteria > Pseudomonadati > Pseudomonadota > Gammaproteobacteria > Pseudomonadales > Pseudomonadaceae > Pseudomonas > Pseudomonas sp. FSL R10-0056. The sequence continues at coordinate 34,865 of NZ_WIWL01000204.1, read as the reverse complement.
CAGCGCCGGCCGTTTTGGCGAGCCCTTGGGCGCCATCACACCTGATCTCGGCGGGGACGATGGCGAGGCCATCACCCGGGCAGTGCAGGCCTTCACGGCGCGGCGCATCCAGCAGCGGCTGGAGGCCACCATCGAACTGCCACCGCTGTCCGAGAGCGTGCGCAGAATCATGCGGCTGCGCTCCGACCCTGACGTAACCATCGATGAAATCACCAGCGTGGTGGAAACTGACCCGGCGCTGGCGGCGCAGGTCATGAGCTGGGCCTCGTCATCGTTTTACGCCTCGCAGAGCAAGATTCGCTCGGTCGAAGACGCCATTGTGCGCGTGCTGGGGGTTGATCTGGTGATCAACCTGGCACTCAGCCTGTCGCTGGGCAAAACCCTGAGCCTGCCCAAGGACCATCCGCAATCGAGCACTCCTTACTGGCAGCAGTCGATCTACACCGCGGCGGTGATTGAAGGGCTGACCCGGGCTATGCCCCGGGAGCAGCGCCCCGAAGTCGGCATGACTTATCTGGGCGGGTTGCTGCACAATTTTGGTTACCTGCTGCTGGCCCATGTGTTTCCGCCGCATTTTTCGCTGATCTGCCGGCATCTTGAGGTAAACCCCCATGTCAGCCACAGCCTGATCGAGCAGCACCTGTTGGGTATCAGCCGTGAACAGATGGGCGCCTGGCTGATGCGTTTTTGGGGGATGCCGGATGAGTTGGCGATTGCCGTACGCTATCAACACGACCCGGCTTATGTGGGGGTGGATGCGCAGTATCCGAACCTGGTGTGTGTGGCGCTGGGCTTGCTGCGCAGCCGTGGAGTCGGTCACGGTGCGTGTGCGCCGTTGCCGGATGCGTTGTTCGAGCGTCTTGGCGTGCCACGAGAAAAGGCTGAGGCGGTGGTGGGCAAAGTATTGGAGGCTGAAGTGTTGCTGCGCGAGATGGCAGCGCAGTTCGGTCAGGCTTGAATAGCTAAAAGCACAAGCCCCTCACCCCAACCCTCTCCCGGAGGGAAAGGCGCTGATTGTCGGTGCTCTTGAAATCGCGCGCGGTCAGTTCCCTCTCCCTCTGGGAGAGGGCTAGGGTGAGGGGCTTTTGATCTTAAGCCTTGGCCTTTTTACGCGGCTTGAGGTACTTGGTCAGGCCCTGGAACCAGATCACCAGCGCCGGGTTGCCCTTGATCTGAATCGACTTGTCCTGAATCCCTGTCATGAACGCCAGTTGCTTGTTCTTCGCCTGCAGCGTAGCGAAGCCGTAGGCGGCATCTTTAAAGGCGATGGCAAACGCCGGCTCGGGGTACAGGCCGCCGTGGCTGGTGATGCGCTGGTCTTTGACCTTGAAATGACGGGCCACTTTGCCGTCGAGGGTTTGCAGCTGGAACACCAGATCCTTGTCCACCAATTGTTGCTGGAAAGCAGGATTGTTGCGGCTGGCTTTGCCCATCAAAAAGCCCAGCATCCAGAGCAGAAAACGAAATTTCATGTACGCGGCCTCGGGGAAATAAAAAATGGCCGGCGCAGTGTAACGATTTGAGCGAAGAACGCCATATTTCTGCAGAGTTAGGCGTAGATGGGCTAGGTTTTGCCACTTATGGCCGCACAATCGGCCCGTGTTTTCTCAAGAACGGGCCGCTGGCAAGGCCAGCTTGCCCATTCTTCATGTAGCCCGCGCCTTAAGGATTCACGCTGTCCTTGAGGAATTTGCCCGGTTTGAACGCCACCGTGTTGCTGGCCTTGATGGTGACCGGCTGGCCGGTTTGCGGGTTTTGCCCCGTACGGGCACCGCGGTGGCGCTGGATAAAGGTGCCAAAGCCGACCAGCGTAACGCTGTCCTTGCGATGCAGGGCCTGGGTGATTTCTTCCAGCACCGCATTGAGAACGCGGTTGGCTTGTTCTTTGGTTAGGTCAGCCTTTTCAGCGATAGCTGCGGCGAGATCGGGTTTACGCATGATGAAGCCTCATTGACGGTTTTTTGTTGTTATGTCCGTGCTGCTCTCTACGGAGCAGCGCCCAAGGCGCCGCAGGCTCTAAACTGCGGCAGACCCGTGTGAGAATGGCACGCGACCAAGGTCGGCGCCAGCCTCTGCACAGGCTTTGTTGAGTCAAGGCAATGGCATATGCGACAGAATGAGCCGCTTTTACGCCAAAAGTGCAGGCAGCTCTTTGTTTAGCGCGAGTTTTTCTCGAACAGCCTCACCCGTCAGCGCATAACCGAGCAACTTGCCGTCTGCGTCGCGGCACAGCGCCTTGATATCGGCGCCCTGGCCTTCCACGGTCCACACACCCTCGTAGCCACGCGGCACAGGTGACACCACCAGCGGGCAAACCGGGGTTTTCACCGTAATGGGCATGGCTCCGTAACTGACCGCGGTCGGGTTGCCTGCCAGGGTTTGCGCCAGCGCCCGGGCGCAACTCATCAACGGCATCACATACAGCAGGTTAAGGCCATCGACCTCGGCACAATCGCCCAGCGCGTAGATATGGGAGTGAGAGGTTTTAAGCTGACGATCCACCTCAACCCCGCGATTGACCTTGATCCCCGCAGCGGCGGCCATATCAATGCGAGGGCGCAAACCGATGGCGGACACCACCACATCGCACGGAACGACACTGCCATCCGACAAATGCGCCTCGAGGCCGCTGTCGGTACGTTGCAGGCGGGTCAACACCGGGCCCAGATGAAAGCGTGCGCCCAGGCTTTCGAGGCCAGCCTGCACCGCCGCTGCAGCAGCGGGGTGTAAAAGGGTAGGCATCACTTGCTCGCAGGGCGCGACCAGATCGACCTCATAACCGCCTGCGATCAGATCGTTGGCAAATTCGCAGCCGATCAGCCCGGCGCCCAGGATCAGGACGCGGCGTTTACCTGCGGCAGCTGCGCGAAAACGCGCGTAGTCTTCCAGGTCATTGATCGGGAAGATCGCATCCTGGGCGTCGCCCTCCACCGGGACCTGCACCGTTTGCGCACCCCAGGCCAGCACCAGGTCACGATAGGGCACCGCCTCTTCACCGATCCACAATTGCTTGTGGCCCGGGTCGATACCGCTGATGCGGGTATGGATACGCACCTGGGCCTTGAGCTGCTCGGCCATCGCCTCGGGCGTGGCCATGCTCAGGCCGTCAGCCTCTTTGTTTTTGCCAAAGCCGGTAGACAGCATTGGCTTGGAGTAAGAGCGCCCGTCATCGGAGGTGATCAACAGCAGCGGGGTTTCGCTGTCCAGCTTGCGAAACTCACGGGCCAGGTTATAGCCGGCCAGCCCGGTGCCAACGATCACGACAGGTGCGTTCATGCCAATCTCCAGAAGTTGAATCAGGTTTTAAAAGGGTTGATCAGTTGATTTCAATCATCTCGAAATCCATTTTACCGACGCCACAATCCGGGCACAGCCAGTCTTCAGGTACGTCCTGCCACAGGGTACCGGGGGCGATGCCATCATCCGGCCAGCCGTCGGCTTCGTTATAAATCAGTCCACATACAATGCATTGCCACTTCTTCATCTGGGTATTTCCTAAAGGTTCAGGCTTGGACAAGGCCACGGACTTATCAACAGGCGCCGTGTTACTCGTCAAATTCAGGGCGTTTTGTACTGATGACCACCCGCAGATGCAAGCACCAATACGGGCAAAAGTCCCTTGGACGCTCATTCGAGGATCCGCGTGATAAGCTCGCCGACCTCAATGGCTGCCAATTATGACCCACCGTGCCGCACATAACTTCTCCGCTTATCCCCCCTGTCTGGCTTGAACAAGGCCAACTTCCTGCGCTGCCTGACACACAGACCCTGGACTGGCTATTTGACGAGGGCTCTCTGACTCGGCGTCTCACTGCAATTTCAGATAATGCCTTCAGCGTGCTTCCACTTTATGAAGGTTGGCAAGTACTGCGCCCGGATGAATGCGCTGCGTTGGACCTGCCTGAAGGCGTTCAGGGCTGGGTGCGCGAAGTGTATTTGCGCGGGCACGGTGAGCCTTGGGTGTTTGCACGCAGTGTCGCGGGTAAAAGCTCACTGCAAGAGGGTGGCCTGAACATGGACGAACTGGGCAACCGCTCGCTGGGGGAGTTGCTGTTCAGCGACCAGGCCTTTGAGCGCGGAGCCCTGCAGGTGTGCCACTACCCGCGTAACTGGTTGCCGCAGGCTGATCAGGTCGATCACCTGTGGGCACGCCGCTCGCGCTTTGTGCGTGGCAAACTGAGCGTGCTGGTGGCCGAAGTGTTTTTACCCAAACTGTGGGCCGCCCTCGGTGCCCGGTCGGAGAACAATTGATGTACACGCGCCTGCTCAAATCACTCAACCGTTTCAACCCTCGTGCCTGGGACTTTATCCAGCTGACCCGCATGGACAAGCCCATCGGCATCTACCTGCTGCTGTGGCCGACCTTGTGGGCATTGTGGGTGGCCGCCAAAGGCGTACCCTCGGTGGGTAACCTGCTGATTTTTGTCTTAGGCGTGGTGTTGACCCGTGCTGCCGGCTGCGTGATCAACGACTTTGCCGACCGCAAGGTGGATGGTCATGTCAAACGAACAGAACAACGGCCTATGGCCAGTGGCAAAATCAGCAGCAAAGAAGCCCTGGTGTTCTTTGCGCTGTTGATGGGGGTCAGCTTCCTGCTGGTGCTGTGCACCAATGCTCCGACCATCTGGCTTTCATTTGGCGCGCTGGCACTGGCGGCCACTTACCCGTTCATGAAGCGCTACACCTACTACCCGCAAGTGGTGCTGGGCGCAGCGTTCTCGTGGGGCATACCGATGGCCTTTACGGCCGAGACCGGCAGCCTGCCGGCTGCGGCCTGGCTGCTGTACATCGCCAACCTGCTGTGGACAGTGGCCTACGACACCTACTACGCCATGACCGACCGCGAAGATGATCTCAAGATCGGGGTTAAATCCACCGCCATCCTGTTTGGCGATGCCGACCGCGTGATCATCCTCAGCCTGCAGGGTCTGGCCCTGGGTTGCCTGCTGCTGGCAGGGTCGCACTTTGAGCTGGGCGGCTGGTTCCACCTTGGCCTGCTGGCGGCGGCGGGCTGTTTTGTGTGGGAATTCTGGTACACCCGCGACCGTGATCCGCAGCGCTGCTTCAAGGCCTTCCTGCACAACCACTGGGCAGGGTTGGCGATTTTTGTGGGGATCGTGCTCAATTATGCGGTGGCTTGAGCCCCTGCCCCGCGAGTTTTTTCAACGCTGACCCAACCCCTGTGGGAGCGGGCTTGCTCGCGATGCGGACAGCGCGGTGGCGCTGCAAGACCGCGACGATCCAGTCGCGAGCAAGCCCGCTCCCACATCGGCCTTACCCCGCTGGCACCAGCCGCAAGGTGCTGCGGGTATTGAGCTGGATTTCGTTTTCGTCCATATGCGGTTTGTCGTAATCACCCTCGATGTAGGACTCGGCCTGGTCGCGGTAGTGCTTGTCGAACGGCACGCCACTTTGCCCGACCGGGTTGATGGTCAGCCCGTGGGACGGCTCGGCAAAGTCGATCAGGCGCCGGGTAGACGGGCCGTAGCTCACTGGCCACGGGGCATTGCCCAGTTTGGCGCTGAGGTTGTTGGGCACTTCGTGGCCGCCGGGGGCGGCGAAGGGGCCGACGTTGAGCAGCCAGTCCAGGGGCTTTTGCCGCCCCAGCGGGTGTTCATGGGTCAGGGTGTGGGCCACGCCCCAGCGCCATTGCCCGGGGTCGTCACCCAGGGTGGCCTTCAAATGGGCGATGCTGGCCTGCCACGCCACCTTGACCGTATCGGCGCGGGTTTCTGTGCGCGCGGTGCTGCGGTTGTCCCACCACAGTGAATCCGGGCTGGCCGCAAGGCGCGGCAAGGCAGCATCGATCACACGCGTAGTCAGCATGGCATCAAAAAAACTGTCGCCCAGTTTGTCGCGCATGGTGGCCTCTGTGAGGCTGTACAAAAACTGGTTGAACAAGGTCGCCGCAGTTGAGTCCAGCGGATAATCGCCCTTCCACTGTGCCAGTTGCTCCACCAGTTTGCGTTCGCCCGGGTCCGTGACCACTTCGCGCAGCACCGGCAACAGAGGCTTGAGCACACGTTCACCGTAGCCCGTGGCGGTACCCAGCTGCAGGGCCTGGCTGTTTTTCAGGTTCCATTTGACGCTGTCATCGCGGAGCTGACGATCAAGCTGCTGGCCGCGATCAGCCAGGTTGTAATAACCGGGGATCTCGATGCCGACAGGTGACAATGGCTGGAAGTTGGCTGACACGATATAACCCCGCGCCGGATTTTCTTCCTGGGGGTTGGCGCTGAACGGGTAAAAACCGTCTTTGTCGGCCTGTGCTGTGCCGCCGTCGAGGATAAACGCCGGATTGACTCCGGCCGGGCGCTTGGGCAGTTGCGCCGCTGCCCACCAGCCGATATCACCCTTGGCGTTTGCCCACACCAGATTCAGACCGGGCGCCTGAATATAGGTCGCAGCCGTACGCGCCTTGCTCAAGCTGTCAGCACGGTTGAGCTGGTAGAAGCCTTCGAGGATCGGGTTCTTGCTCTCCAGGAAGCCCCACCACATGGCAATCGGCGTGTTGCCCGCGGTAGCGCCCAACACGTCATTGATAATCGGCCCGTGGGGCGACTGGCGCAGAGTGAGGGTCACCGGCGCCTCGCCCTTGACGGCAATCTGCTGTTCGCTGCGGGTCATGTCGACCCATTGACCGTGATACCAGACCTGATTGGGGTTATCGGGGTTGGTCTTCTCGGCGATCAGGTCCAGATCGTCGTTCTGGAACATGGTCAGGCTCCAGCCAAAATCGGGGTTGTTGCCCAGAAAAGCGAACGGCACCAGCGCCTGATGGTAGCCATACAGGTCGAAATCCGGTGCCGACAGCTGCGCTTCGTACCACACAGACGGTGCCGCAAAACGGATATGCGGGTCACCCGCCAGCAGTGGCTTGCCACTTTGTGTGCGTTTGCCTGACACCACCCAGGCGTTGCTGCCTTCAAACTGCGGCAAGCCCGCCTGGCTCAGGGCCTGATCGCTCAGTTGGGCCAGCGCCCCCAGGGTTTCCCAGTCGCTGGCCGCCAGTGCAGGAGACAATACGCCCTGGGGCTGCCAGTCGAGGTCGAAGATTTTCAGGTAATCGCTGCCCAGTTGGTCACGTATATAGGTCAGCAGCGGTTCGGTACGAAAGCCGGCGGCAAAGCTGTAAGCCATGTAGCCGGCGACACTGATGGTATCTTCGCCGGTAAAGGGCCGGGGGGCGATGCCCAGCAGGTCGAACTCCACGGGTTTGGGGTTGTTGGCCTGGTATTGATTGATCCCGTCCAGGTACGCCTGCAAGGCCAGAAATGACGGGGACTGGTGATCCAGCTCAGTCAAGTAACTCGCAGCCCGCTCACGGATGCGCAGGCTGCGAAACAGCTTGTCGGTATCGACCAGCTTGGGGCCCAGCACCTCGGCCAGTTCGCCCCGGGCGAGGCGGCGCATGATCTCCATCTGAAACAGCCGGTCTTGTGCCTGAACGTAGCCCAGGGCCCGGTACATATCCGCCTGGTTGCCTGCACGAATATGCGGCACACCGCGCTCGTCATAACGCACCGTGACCGGCCCCTGCAACGCTGCAAGCGCCACTTGCCCCTGGCGTACGGGCAGTTTGCTCTGCACGTACCAGGCCCCGCCGCCTGCAAGAACGACTATGGCAACGGCGATAACGGTCAGGCTGCGATTCATGAAGCAACTCCTTGTTCTGGTCGTACGCGCCGAGGCGATATCAGTGGGCGGCGCTTTTATCTTGCCAGGAGCAGTAACAGCCCACCGCCATGGTATGGGTGGCCTTGACCGGGCGACCTTCGCTCAGGGCTTGCAGGATGGGTTCTATGAAACTGTTGCTGGCGTTGCAGGTGGCCCCTTCGCTGTAGGGGCCAAAGTAGGCCAGTTGGCCACTGCGGTCCCAGATGGCCACGGCCGGGCTGGCACTCACATGCTCGGCGCCGGGCAGGCTGGCCAAAGGTTTGATCGCGCCCAGGGTGGCAGGCAACTGGCCCAGGGTGCCGGGCTTTTGCAGTGAGTAAAACTCGACGCCTAGCGGCCCGTAATGAGCCAGCAGCTCGCTGAGGTGCTGCTGGTTGCCAACGTTGCAAGGGCACGCCGGGTCCCAGAAGTGCACCACGCGAATGGCACCCGGACCCGACAGTTCGGCGGGCAGGCTCAGTACATCCCCGGAGAACAAAGCGGCCTGATCACTGAAGGCACGGATATAGCGGCCCTGGAACCAGTCGTAGGCCGTCCACAACCCCACCGCGCAGATCAGCGTCAGCAGGCAGGCCAACAGGGTTTTGAACGGGGGCACCGGCATTGGAAAGCTCCTTGAAGGCCGCGTAGCTTGCCATGCTTGACCTGACAGATGAATATTGAAGGTCTATAAAGCCTGTTTTGCGCGCCTGCGCCCTGTCTGGAAGCCTCTATGCCTGCCCTGTTTTCTCCCGATTCCTTGCGCGCCAGCCTGCAGCCGCTGGCGGCGGGCCAGCCGTTATCGAGTGAAGCCCTGGCGTATCAGCGTTATTACGGTCTGGATTTTCCCCATCGTCAGGCGCCAGTCAAACGTCAGTTGGGGCGCTTCACTGCGGGGGGTTACGAGATCGTCAGTCAGGTGTGGTGGCCAGCCTCGTCACCCGTGGCGACCTTGTTTGTGATTCACGGGTTTTACGATCATATGGGGCTTTACCGGCATGTGATCGAATGGGGGCTGGACCACGGATTTGTAGTGATCGCCTGTGATCTGCCGGGGCACGGGCTGTCCAGTGGCGAGCGGGCCAGTATCGACGATTTCGCGCGGTACCAGGCGGTGCTGCAAGGCCTGTTTATCGAAGCGCAATCATTGCAGTTGCCGCAGCCCTGGCATCTGTGCGGGCAAAGCACGGGGGGAGCGATTGTGCTCGATCACCTGTTGCGCTGCGGTGCGCAAAGCCCGGCACAGGGCCAGGCAATACTGCTTTCGCCCCTGGTGCGACCCAAGGGCTGGAGCTGGTCGAAACTCAGCTACTACCTGCTGCGCCCGTTCGTCAAAGGCATTGCCCGGCGTTTTAGCGAAAACTCCAACGACCCGGCTTTTTTACCGTTTCTGCAAGCCGATCCTCTGCAACCGGTGCGCTTGCCAACGGCCTGGGTGGGTGCCCTGGCGCGCTGGATCCCGCGAATTGAAGGCGCAGCACCGAGTGCGCGGCAGCCGCTGGTGATTCAGGGCCAGGACGATAAAACGGTGGATTGGCAGCATAACCTTGAGGTGCTCAAGGCCAAGTTCAATCAGCCGCAGACACTGCTGTTGCCTGAAGCCCGGCACCATCTGGCGAATGAAACGCCCGAGATACGTGCGCGATATTTCGCTTTTCTGGACAAGTATTTCTGAGACCCTGAAGGGCGCTGTCCTATGGATTCAGGTTGGCAGTGCTTTGCCCCACTGCCAGCCCGGCGCGAACCGCTGCCAGGGCTGCTTGATAATAGGTCTTGCCTTCAGGCGATTGCGCAAAGGTAACGAACTCTTCCAGCTCCGGGTCAGACAGATCGCGATACACGTAGAGCAAGGTGTTATCCAGCTCGCCGCCGATCTGATCCATCAACCGCTGGCGCTGCCCGTTCAACATGCTCTGCGCTTGCCCGCCACCCAATAGCCCCGGGATCATCGAACTCAAGCTGTCCGCGGCAACACCGGCAATCGCCAGGCTGACTTCGGCCCCGGCTTCACGGGCAGGCAGTGCGCGAGACAAATGATTGATCAGCAACTGGCGGGTAGCGTCGGCGTCCATGCGCGGCAGGCCCTGCGCATGCATGGCCAATTGATCGCGGCGCGTGGCCAACAGCTCGGCGGCGACAATTTTGCCGCCCAATGGCGAGCGGAAAAACACCAGCGCCGGCTTCGGATCAGGCAAGTTGCTACGCATCTGTTCCTTGGCCCGCTTATCCATCGCCGCAGGTGCAAAACGCTGGCTACTGTTGTTGACCAACGCCTGGTAGACCGCTGGCGGCAAATTGTTGCGATAACGCTCCTGAGCAGCGCCCAGCGCATCATTGAAGTGCTCACGTTGTTGCGGCCAGCCGGCGACCGTAAACAGATCATCAAGGTTGTCTGCCCATGCGGGTAACGTACAAAACATCATTAACAGTAAAAACAAGCGGCGCATGAGGGGCTCCTGTCTGCAGGGCGCTATTGTCCGGGTGTGGCGTAGGACTTGTCGAGAATTCGTCTTGCTCATATGGGCATTAAAGCGTGCAGGTGATTTATTTCGACATTGCCAGCCAGACGGAGCTGTCAGATTTTGAGGCGGCTCGATACTATGCGCGCCATGCAAATACCCTCTGATCACCCGCTGTTGCTACGCATCGTCGACGACCTGTATACGCAGGGATGGTCACAGCAAAATATTTTCCTGCCCGAGGCTCTGACCCTCGAACTGGCGGCTGAGTGCCATAAACGTTCAGCTGAAGGCGAACTGACCCCGGCAGCGGTCGGCCGCGGTGTGACTCAGGAGGTACGCGAGGGAATACGCGGTGACCATATCCAATGGCTGGAGCCGGGAGAGGCGCTGGCTTGCGACAGTTACCTGGGGTTAATGGAAAGCCTGCGAATCGCCATGAATCGCAGGCTTTTTTTGGGCCTGGAGGACTTTGAAAGCCACTTTGCGCTCTACCCGCCCGGTGCGTTTTACCTCAAGCATCTGGACCGCTTTCGGGATGATGACCGGCGCATGGTGTCGGCCGTGGTCTATCTCAACCAGGGCTGGCTGCCCGAGCATGGTGGGCATTTGCGCATGTACCTGGACGGCGATATCGACTATGACGTGTTGCCGACCGGCGGGTGTCTGGTGGTCTTTCTCTCGGGCGAAATCCCCCATGAAGTCATGCCTGCGACCCGTGACCGTCTGTCGTTGACCGGTTGGTTTCGCCGTCGTGCCACCGAGGTGTTTGTATGAGCCCCAAAGTACTGGTCAGTCGCTGCCTGCTGGGGCATCGCGTACGCTACGACGGCGGCGCCAGCGGCCCCTATGCACTACTGGCGCAATGGCAGGCCGAAGGCCGGGTGATTGCCTTGTGCCCGGAAGTGGCGGGCGGCTTGCCCACGCCACGCGCTGCAGCAGAGATCCCCGGCGGCCAAGGGGTCGAGGTGCTCGCGGGTAAGGCTGCAGTCATTACCACTGAAGGCGAAGACGTAACCGAGGCGTTTGTGTCCGGCGCGCGTCAGGCACTGGCGCTGGTTGAGCGCCACGGCATCCGCATTGCCATTCTCAAGGCCAACAGCCCGTCCTGCGGCAATCGACTGACCTATGACGGCAGCTTTAGGGGTGTCAAAGTCGAGGGGCAGGGCGTGACTGCAGCCTTGCTGACCCGTGCAGGGGTGCAGGTATTCAGTGAGCTGGAGCTCGAAGAAGCGGCCAAAGCACTGGGTGTTTTGACGCAGAAATGAGTTCAGGTAATATCCGCCATCACATTGCCCAGGGATACAACGATGACTGACAAGCCTAAATCGCAGCCCTCGGCCGCAGCTGAAAGTGCCGATTCAGCACTGCACCATATCGTTGATGGTTTTTTGCACTTTCATCACGAAATCTTCCCTGAACAAGAAGCCTTTTTCAAAAAGCTGGCCACGGCGCAAAACCCCCGTGCGATGTTTATTGCCTGTGCCGATTCGCGCATCGTGCCCGAGCTGATCACCCAGAGCGCACCGGGCGATCTGTTCGTGACCCGTAACGTCGGCAACGTTGTACCGCCTTACGGTCAGATGAACGGTGGTGTTTCCACGGCGATCGAGTACGCGGTACTGGCACTGGGCGTGCAGCACATCATTATTTGCGGGCATTCCGATTGTGGCGCGATGCGCGCCGTGCTCAACCCCGCCAGCCTGAAAAAAATGCCGACGGTAAAAGCCTGGTTGCACCACGTAGAAGTGGCCAAGACCATGGTGCAGGACAACTGCAACTGCGCCAATGAATCTGAAAGCATGCACGTGCTGACCGAAGAAAACGTGATTGCCCAACTGCAGCACTTGCGCACGCACCCGTCGGTAGCGTCGCGTATGGCCAATGGGCATCTGTTTATCCATGGCTGGGTCTACGACATCGAAACCAGCGCAATCAAGGCCTACGACGCCGACAAGGGCGAATTCCTGCCACTGGACGGCACCAGCCCGATCCCGAGCGCGACGCCCAAAGCGCGGTTTTAAACGCGCATGAGCGGTGGGAGCAGGCTTGCTCGCGATTGCATCAGCGCGGTATGTCAGTTAAACCGCAGCGTCTGCATCGCAGGCAAGCCAGCTCCCACAAAAAGCCTGCAAAGATCTTACAACGCCAGGCCAACACCCAATTGCTTGGACAGGCACGGCCAGCGCTTCCAGGCTGCGCCCGTTTCAGGGCTGGTCAGGCGCTCGCGATAGGCTTCGACCGACTCCAGGGCAAAGCTCTCTTCGTTGAGCATCAGGTCAACCGCATGATGCACGGCGGCATCCAGCTGGTTGGCAAAGTCTTCGCCAATCAACTGGTGGGCGATCAGGTTGGCCACGGTCATGTCCAGCGGAATCAACGGCTGCTGGAAGTGCTTGATATAGAGGTCGTTGACCTCTTCGACCAGGCGGTGCGCCAGGTACGCTTCGTCCAGCAAACCCTCCAGCCCTTCGTGGCCAACGAGCAGCGGCAATGGCTGGGCAAAGAATTGCTCGGCGATTTTCAGGATCGGCTTGATCTGCGACTCGATACCGGCCTCGCGAGCGACTTCATTGGCCGCATCGAGCAAGTCGGGCACCTGGTCGATATAGGCGCTGACGAAACGCGTCATCACCACATTACGGTCGACTTCAGGCAATTGGATGGCGGTGTGAAGGTGTGGCAATTGAGCGGCCAGATGCTTGGCGAGCAGACCCGTTTCAGCCTCATGGTCTTGGGCACGCGAGATCTGCACGCGGATGGCGGCGGTGTTCATGGGAACTCCAGGGGGGTGCTAGACAGGGGGGTACTTTTAAAAAAGTAGCCCTCTCAGGTCAAGGAGAGGGGTTTTTCAGGGGGAGTATTGTCATTCATTTTGTGACCGGGCAGTGAGTGCCATTTGTCGATGGCCCCTTATTTCATTGTTTTGGCCCCTCATATTGCGGGGCCGGGCCCTGTGTCTATACTCGTTTTTGTAACCGTTATTCGATGACGCCCGACTGCTTGAGCAGACGAGGCTCGGCGGTAAGGAACAGCTGGTTGGAACACCGCCCCCTTGTAGCGCTGCCCGTGTACAGATGCAGACCGGCGCAATAACAAGAAAAATAAAGGGGAACACCGCGATGCGACATCCACAGTTATGGATGGGCCTGCTGTTGTGGTCAGTGTTCAGCCAGGCACAAGCGGCCTGGACCGTGAATATGACGCCAGGTGCAACCGAAGTCAGTCATGCGGTCTTCGACCTGCACATGACCATCTTCTGGATCTGTGTGGTGATCGGCATCATCGTCTTCGGGGCCATGTTCTGGTCGATGATCGTTCACCGTCGCTCCACAGGCCAGCAAGCGGCCAGGTTTCATGAGAGCACCAAAGTCGAAATCCTGTGGACAGTCATCCCCCTGCTGATCCTGATCGCCATGGCTGTACCCGCGACCCGCACCCTGATCCATATCTATGACAGCAGTGAATCGGATGTGGATATCCAGGTCACTGGCTATCAGTGGAAATGGCATTACAAATACCTGGGCCAGGACGTCGAGTTTTTCAGCAACCTGGCCACCCCCGCCGACCAGATCCACAACCAGGCCCCCAAGGGCGAGCATTACCTGCTCGAGGTCGATGAACCGCTGGTTTTGCCCATAGGCGCCAAGGTGCGGTTTTTGGTGACCTCGGCCGATGTCATCCATTCCTGGTGGGTGCCGGCCTTTGCAGTCAAACGTGACGCCATTCCGGGGTTTATCAACGAGGCCTGGACCCGCGTCGAGAAGCCTGGCCTTTACCGCGGCCAGTGCGCCGAACTGTGTGGCAAGGACCACGGCTTTATGCCGATTGTGGTTGATGTCAAAACCAGGGCCGATTACGACGCCTGGTTGACCGAACGCAAGGCCCAGGCCGCGCAACTCAAGGAGTTGACCAGTAAAGAGTGGACCCTCGACGAGTTGGTGGCGCGTGGCGACAAGGTCTATCACACCGCCTGCGTGGCCTGTCACCAGGCTCAGGGCCAGGGCCTGCCGCCGATGTTCCCGGCACTCAAGGGTTCACCTGTTGCCACCGGCCCTGCCGCCGACCACCTGCACCGCGTGTTCTTCGGCAAACCGGGTACCGCCATGGCCGCTTTCGGCAAGCAACTGTCGGAAGTCGACATCGCTGCGGTGGTGACTTACGAGCGCAACGCCTGGGGCAACAACAAGGGCGACATGGTGACACCAAAAGACGTGCTGGCGCTCAAGCAGGAACAAGGCAAATGAGCCGCCCGGGGATGTGTGCACGTAACGGTCGGGGGCAATCTGCCACTGGCTTCTTGGTCCAGCTGTTTGCAGGAGTCAGGACATGAGTGCTGTTATCGATGACCACGGCCATGCAGACGGTCAGGCCCATGGCCCGGCCAAAGGCCTGATGCGCTGGGTGCTGACCACCAACCACAAGGACATCGGCACCTTGTACCTGTGGTTCAGCTTCTGCATGTTTCTGCTTGGCGGCTCGTTTGCCATGGTGATTCGCGCCGAGCTGTTCCAGCCCGGCCTGCAGATCGTGGCCCCGGCCTTTTTCAACCAGATGACCACCATGCACGGTCTGATCATGGTCTTCGGCGCGGTGATGCCGGCGTTTGTCGGCCTGGCCAACTGGATGATCCCGCTGATGATCGGCGCACCGGACATGGCCTTGCCACGGATGAACAATTTCAGCTTCTGGCTGTTGCCCGCCGCATTTTTACTGCTGATTTCGACGCTATTCACCGCCGGGGGTGGGCCCAACTTCGGCTGGACGTTCTACGCGCCGCTGTCCACGACCTACGCACCCGAAAGCGTGACCTTTTTCATTTTTGCAATCCATTTGATGGGCATCAGCTCGATCATGGGCGCGATAAACGTGATCGCCACCATCCTCAACCTGCGCGCCCCCGGCATGACCCTGATGAAAATGCCCCTGTTTGTCTGGACCTGGTTAATCACCGCCTTTCTGCTGATTGCGGTAATGCCGGTGCTCGCGGGTGTGGTGACGATGATGCTGATGGATATCCACTTCGGCACCAGCTTTTTCAGCGCCGCAGGTGGCGGTGACCCTGTGCTGTTCCAGCATGTGTTCTGGTTTTTCGGCCATCCCGAGGTGTACATCATGATCCTGCCGGCCTTCGGTGCCGTCAGCGCGATCATTCCAACCTTCTCGCGCAAGCCGCTGTTTGGCTACACCTCGATGGTCTACGCCACGGCCAGCATCGCCTTCCTGTCGTTTATCGTATGGGCGCACCATATGTTTGTGGTGGGCATTCCGCTGGTGGGCGAGCTGTTCTTCATGTACGCCACGCTGCTGATCGCGGTGCCCACCGGGGTCAAGGTGTTCAACTGGGCCAGCACCATGTGGCAAGGCTCACTGACCTTTGAAACGCCGATGCTGTTTGCCGTGGCCTTTGTGATTCTGTTCACCATCGGCGGGTTTTCCGGGTTGATGCTGGCCATTGCCCCGGCGGACTTTCAGTACCACGACACCTATTTTGTGGTGGCGCATTTCCACTATGTGCTGGTGCCGGGGGCAATCTTTGGCATCTTCGCTTCGACCTACTACTGGCTGCCGAAATGGACCGGCCACATGTACGACGAAACCCTGGGCAAGCTGCACTTCTGGCTGTCCTTTGTGGGCATGAACCTGACGTTCTTCCCGATGCACTTTGTCGGACTGGCGGGTATGCCGCGGCGGATTCCGGACTACAACCTGCAATTTGCCGATTTCAACATGGTGTCGTCGATTGGTGGGTTCATGTTTGGAGCGACGCAGTTTTTGTTCCTGTTTATTGTCATCAAATGCATCCGCGGTGGGCCGCCAGCACCGGCCAAGCCGTGGGACGGCGCCGAAGGTCTGGAATGGAGCGTGCCTTCGCCCGCGCCGTACCACACCTTTACCACGCCGCCGGAAATCAAGTGAAAGGTCAAAGTCCCCTCTCCCTTTGGGAGAGGGGCTTTTGCTCCAAGGAGATCAAGCGTGAACAACTCAACCCCCATCAAACGCCTGGTCCTGCGCCTGTCGCTGCTGGTGGTGGTGATGTTTGCCTTTGGCTTTGCCCTGGTGCCGATTTACGACGTGATGTGCAAGGCCTTCGGCATCAATGGCAAGACCGCCGGGCAGTACGAAGGGGAGCAAGTGGTCGACCCGAGCCGTCAGGTACGGGTGCAATTCCTGTCTACCAATGCCATCGACATGGTGTGGGAGTTCTACCCCAAGGGCGATCAACTGGTGGTCAATCCGGGCGCGGTCAACGAGATGGTCTTTGTTGCCTACAACCCTACCGGTCAACCGATGTCAGCGCAGGCAGTGCCGAGCATTTCGCCCGCCGAAGCGGCCCGGTACTTCCACAAGACCGAGTGCTTTTGCTTTACCCAACAGGTGCTGCAACCGGGTGAACGGATCGAAATGCCCATGCGCTTTATCGTCGATCAGGCCATGCCCAAGGATGTGAAACACCTGACGCTGGCTTACACGCTGTTCGATATCACCGCTCGCCATCCGCCCGTCGCCGCCATCGCCGGCAAGGCCGCTGACCAGCCTTCCCGATAAGGAGAACGCCCCATGGCAACTCACGATCAGTACTACGTACCGGCGCAAAGCAAGTGGCCGATCATTGCCACCATTGGCTTGCTGGTCACGGTGTATGGACTGGGGACATGGTTCAACGATCTGAAGGCGGCGCGGCCTGAATCCCACGGGCCGCTGATCTTTTTCGTCGGCGGTCTGATCGTTGCCTACATGATGTTCGGCTGGTTTGGCGCAGTGATCAAAGAGAGTCGCGCCGGGCTTTACAGCTCGCAGCTCGACCGCTCCTTTCGCTGGGGCATGACCTGGTTTATTTTTTCCGAGGTAATGTTATTTCTCGCCTTTTTTGGTGCGCTGTTTTATGTACGCCACTTTGCCGGCCCGTGGCTGGGGGGCGAAGGCAGCAAGGCAGTGGCACATATGCTGTGGCCCGACTTTCAGTTCACCTGGCCACTGCTGCACACCCCCGACCCTGCCCTGTACCCGCCGCCCAAAGGGACCATCAGCCCGTGGGGCTTGCCGCTGCTTAATACCGTATTGCTGGTCAGTTCCAGCGTTACCCTGACCATCGCCCACCATGCATTGAACAAAGGCCATCGCGGCGCGCTGAAGTTCTGGCTGGGGCTGACGGTGTTGCTGGGTGCAGGCTTCCTGGGGTTCCAGGCCGAGGAATATGTCCACGCCTACAAAGAGCTGGGGTTGACTCTGGGCTCAGGCATCTACGGTGCGACCTTCTTTATGCTCACCGGTTTTCACGGTGCCCACGTGACCATCGGCGCGCTGATTTTGCTGATCATGCTGATCCGTATTGTGCGCGGCCACTTCAATGCCGAGCACCAGTTCGGATTCCAGGCCGCAACCTGGTACTGGCATTTTGTTGATGTTGTGTGGCTCGGCTTGTTCTTGTTTGTTTACGTGCTATGACGCGCTTTCGCCCTGGTTTTGCCCCCACGCTGGTGGTGTTGGCGGTGCTGCCGCTGCTGGTGTTTCTGGGCTTCTGGCAGCTTGACCGGGGCGAGCAAAAGCGTGAGTTGCTCAACCACTACGCCGAGCGTCAGGTGGCTGCACCGGTGACCGTCGGGCAATTGCTCACCTTCGATGATCCGGCCTTTCGCCGCGTGCAGCTGCGCGGCCATTTCGACGGTCAACACAGCCTGCTCCTGGACAACCGCATGCGCGATGGCAAGGTCGGTGTGGAGTTGCTGCAACCCTTTCAGGATCAGGCCAGCGGCCAGTGGCTGTGGCTTAATCGCGGCTGGTTGCCATGGCCGAGCCGCCTTAAGCCACCCGAGTTCAGCACCCCGGAGCAGATACTGGATATTCAGGCCTGGGTCTACGAATCACCGGGAACGCCCTTCCAGCTGCACCCCGACCCGCTGGGCGCGCCCTGGCCACGGCTGGTGACGGCTGTGATGCCAGCCAAACTGTGGGCCGAACTGGGCCGTGAAGGCTTTGCCGACGAGGTGCGCATCGCCCCCGGGCCCGCAGCGTATCTGGCCGACTGGCCACTGATCTCCACGGGCATGGGCCCGGAAAAACACACTGCCTATGCCGTGCAATGGTTCGCTATGGCACTGGCGTTACTCGGTCTTTATCTGTATCTCGGTTGGCACACTGCTCAGGAGAAACGCCATGGGAACGGCCATCAATCCGCCTGAAAGCACACGCACCCTGCCCCCGACCACACGACGGCGCGGGCGCTTGCAACTGATCCTTATCCTGCTGCTCACTATCGGCCCCATGGTGCTGGCCACGTGCATGTACCAACTCAAATTCTGGCTGCCCGAAAGCCGCAGCTACCACGGCGAGCTAATCGGCAACGGGCAAAGCCGCGCTGCCCTTGGGGTGACGGCCGATGAACAACGCTGGCAGCTGCTGGTGACCGCGCCTCAGGGTTGCGCTACGGATTGCCAGCAACTGGTGTACCTGGCCCGCCAGCTGCAGATCGGCCTGGGTCGCGATGCCTCCCGCGCAACCCACGCACTGGCAGCGGCACACCCCGTGGATGCGGCCTACGCGGCCAAGCTGCAACTCGAATACCCGCAACTGCAGCGCTACGCCCTGGACCTGCCAACTTATACGCAGGGAGCCGAGGGCAACGGTGCAGCGCAACTGTGGATCATCGACCCCCACGGCAATCTGGTGCTGCGCTACGCCTACGGGGTGATCGGCAAGGACGTGCTCAACGACCTGCGCCTGCTGCTGAAGCTGTCCAATATCGGATAGAGGGCTACGCCATGGCCAAAGCCGGATTTCGTCTCGCCTTGCTTGCCACCTTGCTGGCGCTGGTGGTGGTGCTGCTCGGCGCCTACACCCGCCTGACCCATGCAGGGCTGGGCTGCCCTGACTGGCCGGGCTGCTACGGTTTTATCAGCGTGCCCAAGACCGAGGCGCAACTGGCCCATGCCGAGCTGCATTTTCCCGATGCCCCGGTGGAGGCCGATAAAGGGTGGAGCGAGATGACCCATCGTTACTTCGCTGGCACCCTGGGCCTGATGATCGTACTCCTGGCAGCCCGTGCCTGGCGGCAGCGGCACTTGCCCGATCAGCCGCTCAAGCTGCCGCTGTTTATCCTGCTGGTGGTGATCGCCCAGGCGGCCTTTGGCATGTGGACGGTGACGCTCAAACTATGGCCGCAGGTTGTCACCGGGCATCTGCTCGGCGGCTTTGCCACCTTGAGTTTGCTGTTTTTGCTGACCTTGCGCCTCTCTGGCGTATTGCCCGCGCTGGCGGTACCGCGGCGTTTGCAACGTTGGGCCAGCGCCGGGCTGATGCTGGCAATCCTGCAGATCGCATTGGGGGGATGGGTCAGCTCCAACTATGCCGCCGTGGCGTGTGTTGATGTGCCGACCTGCCATGGCCAATGGTGGCCTGAAGCCGATTTCGCCAATGGTTTTCATCTGACTCAGCACATTGGCCCCAACTATCTGGGTGGGCAACTGGACAGCGAAGCCCGTACAGCGATTCACCTCACCCATCGTTTGGGCGCCATGCTGCTGACCGGCGTGCTGCTGGGTCTGGCCTGGCAATTGCGCAAGGTCGGCATGAGCCGTCTTGCGGGGTTACTGCTGGTGGCGCTGGCGGCACAGATCGGCCTGGGCCTGAGCAATGTGCTGTTTGGCTTGCCGCTGGCAGTGGCGGTGGCCCACAACGCCGGGGGGGCGGCTTTGCTGCTGACCCTGGTGCTGGTCAATTACCACGCACGCGCAGTGCTGGTACGGGCTCGGGCGCCACGATTTTCCCGCTGGACCTACAGCCTCAAAGGAGAACAACCGTGGCGACCTTGATGGGCGAGCAGGCACAGCGGGCGTTGTGGCGCGATTATCTGGAGCTGACCAAGCCCAAGGTGCTGGTCTTGATGCTGATTACGTCGCTGGTGGGCATGTTCCTGGCGACCCGCGCCGGCGTGCCCTGGCCGGTGCTGATCTTCGGCAATCTGGGCATCAGCCTGTGTGCCGGTGCTGCGGCCGCAGTCAATCATGTAGTGGACCGGCGCATTGACGCCGTCATGGCCCGCACCCACAAGCGCCCGCTGGCACAGGGGCGAGTGTCGCCGGTTGCTGCGCTGACCTTCGCTCTGTTGCTGGCGCTGGCGGGCATGGGATTGCTGCTGGTGTTTACCAATCCGCTGACAGCCTGGCTGACGCTGGCGTCGTTGCTCGGCTATGCGGTGATCTACACCGGTTTTTTGAAACGGGCCACACCGCAAAATATCGTTATCGGGGGGCTCGCCGGGGCTGCCCCACCGCTGCTGGGCTGGGTGGCGGTTACCGGGCAGGTCACCGCCGAGCCGTTGCTGCTGGTGTTGATCATCTTCGCCTGGACCCCGCCGCATTTCTGGGCCCTGGCCATTCATCGCAAGGAAGAATACGCCAAGGCCGATATCCCGATGCTGCCGGTCACTCACGGCGAACACTACACCAAGGTGCATATCCTGCTGTACACCTGTGCCCTGCTGGCAGTGAGTCTGCTGCCGTTTGTGATCCATATGAGCGGCTTGCTCTATCTGGGCTGTGCGCTAGGGTTGGGCGCACGCTTTCTGCATTGGGCGTGGGTGCTGTACCGTGGCACCCAGCCGCACGCGGCGATCAACACGTTCAAGTACTCTATCTACTACCTGTTCCTGCTGTTTATCGCGCTGCTTGTCGACCACTATCTGATGTTGAACCTATGACTAAAATTCAAAAGACCGTCTTTATTCTCGTTGCGCTGGTGGCCTTGGTCATGGGCCTGACGTTTAACAAAATGATGTCGGGTAAAAACCAGGGCGATAACACGTCGCTGATCGATGCCGGGATCATTTTGCTGCCGCAAAGCCGCCAACTGCCGGACGTGACGATGACCAACCAGGACGGTCAGCCGGTGGTGATGAATGAACTGAAAGGCAAGTGGAGCATGCTGTTTTTTGGCTACACCTTCTGCCCGGACATTTGCCCGACCACCCTCGCCCAACTGCGCCAGATCAAAAGCGAGCTGCCCAAAGAGGTACAGGACAAGCTGCAGATCGTGCTGGTCAGCGTTGATCCCCATCGCGACACGCCGCAGCAGCTCAAGCAATACCTGGGCTACTTTGACCCGCAGTTTGTGGGGCTGACGCCGGGCTCCATTGAAGAGCTGCAGACACTCGCCAACGCGGTGAGCATCCCGTTTATTCCCGCCGATACCAGCAAGGCGAACTACACGGTGGATCACAGTGGCAATCTTGCGCTGATCGGGCCGGACGGCACTCAGCGAGGGTTTATCCGCGCACCGTTCAACAACCAGAAGATGGTTGCCCAGTTGCCGGGATTGGTTGAACGCAAGTAAGGAGGGGGGCTGCAGGTTACTGGGTGGGCGCTGGCTTGCCTGCGATGCAGGCGACACGGTCTTTCAGACAAACCGCAATGATGCCATCGCGAGCAAGCCCGCTCCCACAGAGGGGCGGGATTGCTCCGACAGTGGGTGTCAGAACGCCGGAACGATGGCGCCTTTGTACTTCTCAAGAATGAACGCTTTCACTTCCGGGCTGTGCAGGGCTGCAACCAGCTTTTGCATGTCAGCCGAGTCCTTGTCATCCGGGCGAGCCACCAGAATATTCACGTAAGGCGAGTCGCTGCCTTCGATGACCAGTGCGTCTGTTTCCGGGTTCAGCTTGGCTTCCAGCGCGTAGTTGGTGTTGATCAGCGCCAGATCAACCTGGGTCAGCACCCGTGGAATGGTGGCTGCTTCCAACTCGCGGAACTTCAGCTTCTTGGGGTTGGCGGTAATGTCTTTGGGTGTCGACAGGATGTTGGTCTTGTCCTTGAGCGTAATCAGCCCGGCCTTATCCAGCAACAACAGCGCACGGCCGCCGTTGGTGGCGTCATTCGGGATCACCACGGTAGAACCGTCTTTGATTTCATCCAGCTTTTTGTACTTGCTCGAGTAAGCGCCCAGCGGCTCCAGGTGAACGGCTGCAACGTTGATCAGGTGGGTGCCCTTGGCCTTGTTGAACTCATCCAGGTACGGTTGGTGCTGGAAGAAGTTGGCGTCCAGGCGCTTTTCGGCCACCTGCACGTTTGGCTGGATGTAGTCGGTGAACACCTTGACCTTGAGGTTTACACCCTCTTTGGCCAGTGCAGGTTTCACGAACTCCAGGATTTCGGCGTGAGGCACTGGGGTGGCCGCAACCGACAGATCGCCCGCGTGGGCCGAGAACGCCGCAACAGCGGCCACAGCAGCAAATAACTTCTTCATGCAGCAACTCCTTGGGAATACCTGAAATCAGGTATCTGCCAGCCACAGGCTGGCGGTTACGTTTATTAATCCGGGGGGTACTTACTTGCGCGAAAAATGCACCACCAGCCTGTCGCCAACGGTTTGCAGAATCTGCACCAGAATCAGCAGCAGCACCACCGTGACGATCATCACGTCGGTCTGGAAGCGCTGATAACCGAAGCGGATCGCCAGATCGCCCAGACCACCTGCGCCCACCACACCGGCCATCGCGGTGTAGCTCACCAGGGTAATGGCGGTCACGGTGATCGCCGCAAAGATACCAGGGCGCGCCTCAGGCAACAGGGCGCTGGTGATGATCTGCCGCGTGCTGGCGCCCATGGCCTGGGTCGCCTCGATGATGCCGCGGTCCACTTCACGCAAGGCAGTCTCCACCAGACGGGCGAAGAACGGCGTGGCGCCGACCACCAGTGGTGGGATGGCGCCGGCAACGCCCAGCGAGGTGCCAGTAATCAGTACCGTGAAGGGGATCATCACAATCAGCAGGATGATGAACGGCAGCGAACGCAGAATGTTCACCGCCAGCGACAGAAAGGCATACACCGCCTTTTGTTCAAACAGTTGGCGCGGGCTGCACAAAAACAGCAGCACGCCCAGCGGCAGGCCCAACACGATGGTAAACAGCAGCGAACCGCCGAGCATCATCAGGGTGTCGCCGGTAGCCAGCCAGATTTCCAGCCAGTCGATATTGGAGAAAAAACTCAAGAAAGCGTCCATTAGCGCAGCACCTCCATATGAACGTCAGCGGCAACGAAGCGGGCGAACGCCGCTTTCATATCGCCACCGGTGATGGCGAGGGTCAATTGCCCATAAGGGGTGTCTTTGATGCGGTCAATACGACCGGCCAGGATGCTGTAGTCCACACCTGTTTCGCGGGCGATGGTGCCCAGCAGCGGTGCGTAGGTAGCTTCGCCCTGGAAGGTCAGGCGTACGATGCGACCAGGTACATGAGCGAAATCGTCGCGCTGCTCACTCTCGTCGATCTGCTCGTCTTCCTGCACAAAACGCTTGGTGGTCGGGTGCTTGGGGTGCAGGAATACATCGGCCACCGGGCCTTGCTCAACGATCACCCCCGCGTCCATCACTGCCACTTCGTCACACACGCGACGGATAACATCCATCTCGTGGGTGATCAGCACGATGGTCAACTTCAGCTCACGGTTGATCTCGGCCAGCAATTGCAGCACCGAGGCGGTGGTTTGCGGGTCGAGGGCGCTGGTGGCTTCGTCGCACAGCAACACTTTTGGCTTGGTGGCCAGCGCACGGGCAATGCCCACACGCTGTTTCTGGCCGCCTGAAAGTTGCGCCGGGTATTTTTTGGCGTGATCAGACAGGCCCACGCGCTCGAGCAACTCTGCAACGCGCTTATCAATGGCACTGCGGGACAATTCACCGGCCAGTGTCAGAGGCATCGCGACGTTATCAGCCACGGTCTTGGAAGCCAGCAGGTTGAAGTGCTGGAAAATCATGCCGACCTGCTGACGGAAACGGCGCAGGCCGTTGGCGTCCATCGCGGTCACGTCTTCGTTATCAACGATGATTTTGCCGCCGCTCGGCGTTTCGAGGCGGTTGATCAGGCGCAGCAATGTACTTTTACCCGCACCGGAGTGGCCTATCAGGCCGAACACCTGGCCGCTCTCAACACGCAAAGTGGTGGAGTGCAGCGCGGGGATGTCCTTACCGGCAACCCGGTAAGTTTTATGAACGTTATGAAACTCAATCACGTAGCGAACCTTGTGGGCGCGTAAATAGAAGTTCAGCGGTAAGCCGGGCGCGCATTTTAGCCTGTCCGTATAGATGCACTTAGCATTTATTTGCGCACAAACCTTTGATTTGGCAATAAGACGACTAAAGGTCAGAAAAAAGGAACGACGGTAACGGCCAGACGTCAGTACTTAGGCAACTCGCATCCGCTTGGGCGGTATTTGTCTACAAAGCCCTTATCACAGGGCTTTCGCATACAAGGAGTTTAGTCTGATGAGCAGCAAAAAACCGTCTTCCAACAAGAGCCAGATGGCCGGCACCGACACCCTGGATCGTGGTAACACCAACGTCAAACTGGAAAGCCTTGAAACCTTTCGCGACGACGCCACCGATCAGGCCTTACGAACCAACCAAGGGGTGAAGATTGCTGACAATCAGAACACCCTCAAGGCCGGTTCGCGCGGGCCGTCGCTGCTCGAAGACTTCATCATGCGCGAGAAGATCACGCATTTTGACCATGAGCGTATTCCCGAGCGCATCGTGCATGCGCGAGGCACTGGTGCTCATGGTTATTTTCAGGCGTACAAGTCCCACAGCGCACTGACCAAAGCAGGATTCTTGCAGGACCCCGGCAAGCAAACCCCCGTATTCGTGCGTTTCTCCACCGTGCAAGGCCCGCGGGGCTCCGGGGATACGGTGCGTGATGTTCGCGGTTTCGCGGTCAAGTTTTTCACCGACGAAGGTAACTTCGATCTGGTCGGGAACAATATGCCGGTATTTTTCATACAGGATGCGGTGAAGTTTCCAGACTTTGTACATGCTGTAAAACCTGAGCCACACAATGAAATCCCTACTGGCGGCTCGGCCCATGACACCTTCTGGGACTTTGTCTCGCTGGTTCCGGAATCCGCTCACATGGTCATTTGGGCCATGTCCGACCGGGCCATTCCGAAAAGCCTGAGAAGCATGCAGGGCTTTGGCGTGCACACCTTTCGTTTCATCAACGCGCAAGGCCAGTCTAACTTCGTCAAATTTCACTGGCGCCCAAGTGTAGGCACTTGCTCGTTGGTGTGGGACGAAGCGCAGAAGCTCGCAGGCAAAGACACGGACTTCCATCGCCGTGACCTGTGGGACGCCATTGAGACGGGCGATTACCCGGAGTGGGAGTTCGGTGTCCAGATCATCCCGGAGGAAGATGAGCATAAGTTTGATTTCGATATCCTTGACCCGACCAAGCTGATCCCGGAAGAACTGATACCGATTACGCCATTGGGAAAAATGGTCCTCAACCGCAACCCGGACAATTTTTTCGCAGAAACCGAACAAGTCGCCTTCTGCCCTGGCCACATTGTTCCAGGGATCGACTTTTCCAATGACCCGTTGCTGCAAGGGCGCCTGTTTTCCTATACGGATACGCAGATCAGTCGCCTTGGCGGGCCGAATTTTCATGAGATCCCGATCAACCGTCCGGTGGCGCCATTCCACAACAACCAGCGTGATGCCCAGCACCGCAGCACCCTCCACAAGGGGCGTGCAGCCTACGAACCCAACTCGATCGATTGCGGCTGGCCAAAAGAAACCCCACCGGCGGCCAGTGACGGCGGTTTTGAGAGTTACCCGGAACGCATCGACGCCAACAAAATCCGTCAGCGCAGCGAATCATTCGGTGACCATTTCTCCCAGGCGCGGCTGTTCTTCAACAGCATGAGCAACCATGAGCAAGAGCACATCATTGCTGCCTACAGCTTTGAGCTGGGTAAAGTTGAGCGCGAGTCTATCCGTGCGCGGCAGGTGAATGAGATTCTGGCCAATATTGATTTGGGCCTGGCCAGGCGCGTCGCCGAAAATCTGGGCTTGCCCGCACCCAAGGCCGGTACGGTAGCTGAGCGCAAGACTCGCTTTACCCAGTCGCCGGCCCTGAGCCAGGCCAATCTGCTGGCAGGGAATATCAAAACCCGAAAAGTGGCGATCCTGGCGGCCAACGGGGTGGATGGCAAAGCGATCGATGCGCTGAAACAGGCGCTTGCAGCAGAGGGTGCCCACGCCAAATTGCTGGGGCCGACGTCAGCCCCGGTGAAAACCGCTGACGGCACATTGCTGGCTGTGGATGCGTCGATGGAAGGCTTGCCTTCGGTGGCGTTCGACGCGGTGTACGTACCGGGTGGCGCGGCGTCGATCAAGGCACTGAGCGGCGACGGAGTGGCCTTGCACTACCTGCTGGAAGCGTACAAGCACCTCAAGGCCATCGCCTTGCAGGGTGATGCCAGACAACTGCTGGACGTGCTGCACCTACAGGCAGATGAAGGGTTGCTGGCGATCAAGGATGCCCAGGATCTAAAAGCCTTTTTTGCAGCCATCGGGCAACACCGCGTGTGGTCACGGGAGGCCAGGGCCAAGGCAATACCGGCCTAGCCGAAAACAAAAAACCCGTAGCAGCCTTTGGCTGCTACGGGTTTTTCATGCCCGGATGTTTTATTCCGGTTTGCTGGGGATCAGCACCATTTGTGCGGGTACGTGGCGAATGACTTGACGGTTCAGCTTGAGGTCAAACCCGGGGTCGATCTTTTTAACCCGCTTGCTGATCAGTGTGGCCAGCCATGGATAATCCGCCGTACGCGGAACCTGCAGGCTGACGGCGCACTGGTAATTGACGATATCTTGCGCGATCAAATCCAGTTGATGGCGAAGTTTGGCAATATCGTTGATGTTCAGTGCAACGGTGGTGCTTTCGGCCGCCGGGTCGATCACCTTGGCCGGTGGTCGGGCCTCGGCAGCCTTGAGGGCGGCTTCAGCCTTGTCCAGCTCGGCCTTGCGGGCCTGGGCAATGGCGCTATTGACCCCACCGGTCAGTGCAGGGGCCTTGGGCATCAGGGCGCGGGCACGGCTCAGGGCGGTAGCTGCCGCGTTGACATCACCCTTTTGCAGGACGATCTGGCTGCGTTGCAGGTAGGCCTCGGCCAGTTGGCGCTGGTACTGCACCAACTGCGGATCATCCGGGGTTTGCGTCTGCAAGGCGCTCAATTGGTCTTCAGCGGTCGCGAGTTCACTGCTGGCCAGGTTTTGCTCCAGCTGTGCGATGGCCGTAGCGCGTGCGGCGGCGGCAGTAGTGTCGGCCGACGGCGTGCTTTGGCAGGCGCCCAGCAGCAGGGAAAATGCGGCCAGGAGCAAGTAACGGGAGTTGAACAGCTTCATTCCTGCGGCTCTCTAAGTGCGCAAAAAACAAGCAAGTCTACACCCCTCGACGGGGTAGAACAAAACTCAACAAAAACAGTGCTGCGGCACACACCACAATCGACGGGCCTGCTGGCGTGTCCTTAAACCATGACAGCGCAAGGCCACCCACTACGGCCAGTATGCCCAGTGCGCTGGCGCCCAGTGCCATTTGCTCCGGCGAGCGAGCATGACGCTGGGCCGCGGCCGCCGGAATAATCAGCAAGGAGGTAATCAGCAACACGCCGACGATTTTCATCGCCACGGCAATCACCACCGCAATCAACAGCATCAGGGCCAATCGTAACGCCGCCACGGGCAGGCCTTCAACCATGGACAGCTCTTCATGCACGGTGATCGCCAGCAATGGTCGCCACAGTGCAACCAGCAAGGCCAGAACCGTCGCGCTGCCACCCAGGATCCACATCAGGTCGGTTGGGCTGATGGCCAGCAGGTCACCAAACAAATACGCCATCAGGTCGATCCGCACTTCATGCATGAAGCTTAGTACGACCAGCCCGAGGGACAAGGTGCTGGGGGCGAGAATTCCGAGCAGTGTGTCGGATGCCAGCGACTGTCGCTGCTGCAGCGTGACCAACAGCACCGCCAGCAACAGGCAGCCCACGGTCACGGCAATGGTCGGGCTGATATCCAGCAGGAACCCCAGGGCTACGCCCAACAGGGCTGCGTGCGATAACGTGTCGCCGAAGTAGGCCATGCGCCGCCACACCACGAATGACCCCAAAGGGCCTGCAACTATTGCCAAAGCCAGACCTGCCAGCAGGGCGTAAAGCAGAAAATCAGCCATGCTTGCAGCCTTCTCCATGAACGTGGGCGGATGCCGCCGGGTTATTTTCGCTAACCACTGAGCCATGCAAGTCATGAGCATGGTCGTGATGGTGGTGATAAATCGCCAGGCTTTGTGCGTTTTTGCCAAATAGCTCAACGAAAGCCGGGTCACCACTCACCTGCTCGGGATGGCCCGAACAACAGACGTGGCGGTTGAGGCATACCACCTGATCGGTGGTGCTCATCACCAGATGCAAATCGTGGGAGACCATCAGCACGCCGCAGCCGTGGCGGTCGCGCAGGCGGGTGATGAGGGCATACAGCTCCGATTGACCGGCCACGTCCACGCCTTGCACCGGCTCGTCGAGCACCAGCAATTCGGGCTTGCGCAGCAGGGCTCGGGCCAGCAGCACGCGCTGCATTTCACCACCGGACACGCTTTGCACCGGGCTATCGATGACCTTTT
Organism: Pseudomonas sp. FSL R10-0056; assembly: GCF_009600105.1. Classification (NCBI taxonomy): domain Bacteria; kingdom Pseudomonadati; phylum Pseudomonadota; class Gammaproteobacteria; order Pseudomonadales; family Pseudomonadaceae; genus Pseudomonas; species Pseudomonas sp. FSL R10-0056. Next base: position 6,302 of record NZ_WIWL01000204.1, on the reverse strand, counting down.
CAGCACCGACTTCCTTTAGCGCCTCAAGGGCCTGGGCACGGTCTACACCGGGCACCAGGCGCAAAAAGCGCAACACGGACAATGGCAGTGTCGGGTCAACGTGAAGCTTTTGCGGCATATAGCCCACGCGCAGCTTGGGCTTGCGCCATACGCTGCCGCTGGTGGGCTTGAGCAGGCCGAGCACGGCTTTGACCAGCGTGGTCTTGCCGGCGCCGTTGGGGCCGATCAGGGTCACGATCTGGCCCGGTTCAACGCTCAGCTCGATATTGTCGAGTACGTTTTGCCCAGCATAGGTCACAGTGACATGTTGCAGGCGAATCAGTGCAGCGCTCATCAGGCCTCCCGGCAACCCGAACACAAACCGACCACTTCGACAGTCTGGCCTTCGACAGTAAAGCCGACATCCCGGGCGCTGTTGATAATTGCGTCGCTGATGGACTTTTGCTCAAGCTCGATGGCGGCGTGGCAGTTGCGGCAAATCAGGAACTGGCCCTGGTGCGGGTGCTCGGGGTGGCTGCAGCCAACAAAAGCGTTGAGTGAGGAAATGCGGTGCACCAGGCCATTGTCGAGCAGGAAGTCCAAAGCCCGATAAACGGTAGGCGGCGCAGCGCGACGGCCATCCTGCTCGCTCAGTACTGCAAGAATGTCGTAGGCACCCAGCGGCTTGTGGCTTTGCCACACCAGCTCAAGCACCCGTCGACGCAAGGCGGTCAGGCGCAGGCCCTTTTGCGCACACAAGGCATCGGCCTCGGTCAGGGCGCTATGGACACAATGAGAATGGTCGTGGGGACGGCTGGCAAGCGGTGTTATAGGCATGGGCGGCGACGATTATTGAGAGAGACGTTATTATGTTACCTGTTTCAGCCATCATGAGTGCTTATCGTGCCCCGTCTTTTTTCCCTTTTTCTTGCTCTAAGCGCCAGTTTGCTTGTGATCAGCCCGGCCCGGGCCGAGGTCAACGTGCTGACCAGCATCAAGCCCCTGCAACTGATTGCCGCTGCCGTGCAGGACGGCGTGGGGCATCCGGAGGTGCTTTTACCGCCCAATGCCTCACCACATAACTATGCGCTGCGCCCATCCGACGTACGGCGCGTGCAGTCGGCGGATCTTTTGTACTGGATCGGTCCGGACATGGAAGGGTTTCTGCCACGAGTGATCAAGGGCCGCACCCTGCCATCGGTTACGGTACAAACCCTGCCGGGCTTGAAATTGCGTCATTTCGCCGAAGATAGCCATTCGCACGAAGAAGATGCCGCCGAACATGATCACGATCATCGTCCCGGCACCCTGGATGCACACTTGTGGCTGGCTCCGGACAATGCGCGGGTGATCGCCGCGAAAATGGCGGCGGACCTGAGTGAAAAAGACCCTGCCAATGCGACCAGGTATCAAAGCAATCTCAAGGCCTTCAATGAACGCCTGGATGCGTTGAATGCGCGCCTCAAAACGCGACTGGCCGGGATTGCCGACAAACCGTTCTTCGTCTTCCACGAAGGCTACGACTATTTTGAAAGCGCTTACGGCATCAAGCACACGGGAACCTTCAGTGTGGCTTCGGAAGTTCAGCCGGGCGCCCAGCACGTAGCCGCCATGCGCAAGCGTTTGCAGGAAGTGGGCAAGACCTGTGTCTTCAGCGACCCTCCGCTGCGTCCGCGCCTGGCGGACACCCTGACAGCCGGGTTACCGGTCAAGTTGGCGGAGCTGGATGCCCTGGGTGGCTACACCCCGGCGACGGCGCAGGGGTATGAGCAGTTGCTGGAAAAACTCGGCAATGACCTGGCGGGGTGTCTGGAAAGCTTGTAAGCCGACTCCCACAGATTGTGTGACATTCACAAAAGTTGCGGCTTGCCAGAACCTCTGTGGGAGCGGGCTTGCTCGCGATTGGATCGACGCGGTTGTTCAGATACACCGCGTCGCTACAATCGCGAGCAAGCCCGCTCCCACAATTGATTTCAGTGTTTGTTACAACGCGAACGGCAGCTGTACGGTCACCGTCTGACGCAAAGCCAGGCGTTTTTCAAACTCGCCCGGATCATGAATCAGCACGTCCTGACCGGCAAAGGTCTGGGCTGCGATCAGGCGCGACAGCCAGAACCGCACGCAAGCAACGCGCAACAGGGTCGGCCACAACTCGGCCTCGGCGGCAGTGAACGGACGCAGGGCGGCATAGGCACCCAGCAGCGCACGGGCGCGGGGAGCATCGATCTGACCGTCTTCGTCTGCACACCAGTCATTCAGGGCAATGGCCACGTCGTACAGCATCGGGCCCGAGCAGGCGTTGTAAAAATCGATCAGCCCGGTCAGATGAGTGCCTTCAAACATCGCGTTATCACGAAACAGGTCGCCATGCAGGTTCGCCCGGGGCAGTGCCAGAATCTGCGCCTTACGCTCAGTAATTTCCTGCAGCGCCTTTTGCAGCAAATCTGCTGAATCAGGCGACAAACCAGCCATCAAGGCAGGACCTTCAGCCAGCATCCAGTCCAGGCCGCGGTCTGTCTTGCGTTCCAGTACGTTGTTGCGGGTCGCGGTATGCAAGTGGCCAAGCAGTTCGCCAACCTGGGCGCAATGCTGGGCGTTGGCCTCACGAATATGCTTGCCCGCCAGGCGCGGCTGCAGCAGCGCCGGCTTGCCCTTGAGTTCGCGCAGGGCCTGGCCGTCAACGGTGCGCAAGGCGAATGGCACCGGTAGGTCGGCGTCATGCAGCACATCCAGCAGCTCGATAAAGAACGGCATCTCTTTGACCGGCCCACGCTCAACCAGGGTCAGGACAAATTCACCGCGCTCCAGGCTGATGAAGTAGTTGGTATTTTCGCTGCCCGCAGCAATCCCCTGGAAATCGAGCAAACGGCCGAGTTCATAAGGCGCAAGGAAGGTTTCCAACTCGCTGCGAGTCAGTGGGGTGAATACAGACATGATTTAAATTGCCAGTACGGGCGCCGCGCAAGGCGGCGCCAATTAAAGTTAAGACGCTACTTCCATTCGAAGATTTTCCACGAAGGAATCAGCATATCCGGCTGGTCGGAACGGATGTAATTGGCATCAGTACCATCAGCCCGTACCAGGAAGTACGGTTTGCCCCCTTTTGGGGTGACCTTGATGGCGTACAGGAAACCGTTTTGACGGTACTCCTGAATGGTTTTATCGCCTTCCGTGCGAATGGTTACATCTGGATCGGCGGTGACTGCTTCATCTGCTGCGAAGGTTACCAGCGGAGTGAATGCAAACAAACCGGTCAGCAACAGGCGATTGAGTGTGCGCATGATAACCTTGTCCCTTTGTCGTCATTGGTCCGGACATTCTAGCGCCGGACTCGCCGAAAAGGTTGATCCTGCTCATGAGCCAAGCTCCCCTCGTCCTGGTGGACGGTTCTTCATATCTGTACCGCGCCTTCCACGCGCTGCCGCCGCTGACTACGTCCAAAGGGCTGCCGACAGGCGCCGTGAAGGGCGTATTGAACATGCTCAAAAGCCTGCGCAAGCAGTATCCGGACAGCCCGTTCGCGGTGGTTTTCGATGCCAAGGGCGGGACATTTCGCGATGACATGTACGCCGAGTACAAGGCCAACCGCCCGAGCATGCCCGATGACATGCGGGTGCAAATCGAGCCATTGCACGCCAGTGTGATTGCGCTGGGTTTCCCCTTGCTGTGCGTTGAAGGCGTGGAGGCCGATGATGTCATCGGCACGCTGGCCCGCAGCAGCGCCGCGGCAGACCGACCAGTGGTCATCTCCACCGGTGACAAGGACATGGCCCAGCTGGTTGATGGCCACATCACGCTGGTTAACACCATGACCGGCAGCGTGATGGACATTGAGGGCGTTAAAGAGAAATTTGGCGTATCGCCCGAGCAGATCATCGACTACCTCGCGCTGATGGGCGATTCGTCTGACAACATTCCAGGCGTACCTGGTATTGGTCCCAAGACAGCGTCCGGCTTGCTGGTGGGTGTAGGCGGTGGTTTGGTCGATCTGTACGAAAAGCTCGATATCGTGCCGACCCTGCCCATTCGCGGCGCCAAAAACTTGCCTGCCAAACTCGAAGAACATCGCGAAATGGCGTTTTTGTCCTATCAATTGGCGACGATCAAGATCGATGTGCCGCTGGATATCGGCCTGGAAGACTTGCACCTCAAGGCGCCTGACTGCGAAAAGTTGATTGAGCTGTACACCGAACTTGAGTTCAAAAGCTGGATTGCCGAAGTTGAGCGCGAGGCCAAGCGTGCCGGGCAGGTGATTGTGCATGAGGCTCCTGAAGCGCCCGCCGAAGCGGAGCAACAGTACGAGACCATCCTCGATCAGGCTCGCTTTGATGTGTGGCTAAAAAAACTCAACGACGCCAAATTGATTGCCTTTGATACCGAAACCACCGGCCTGGACGCGCAGCAAGCGCAGCTGGTGGGCCTGTCGTTCGCGGTCAAGCCTGGCGAAGCGGCTTACATTCCATTGACCCATTCCTACATGGGCGTACCCGAGCAACTGGATCGCGACACGGTATTGCGTGCCCTCAAGCCGCTGCTGGAAGACCCGAGCAAAGCCAAGGTCGGACAACACGCCAAGTACGACATGAATATTCTGGCCAACTGCGCCATCGGTGGCGATCAATCCTGCGGGATCATGGTTCAGGGCGTTGCCTTCGACACCATGCTTGAGTCCTATGTGCTCGACTCCACGGGCAGCCGCCACGATATGGACAGCCTGGCCCTCAAATACCTGGGCCACACCACCACCAGCTTCCAGGACATTGCCGGCAAGGGCGTCAAGCAACTGACCTTCGACCAGATTTCCCTGGAGCAGGCCGGCCCGTATGCGGCCGAAGATGCCGACGTGACCTTGCGCCTGCACCATGTACTGCACGAAAAACTCGCAGCGATCCCTAGCCTCAACAGCGTATTGACGGACATCGAGATGCCGCTGGTGCCGGTACTGGCGCGTATTGAACGTCAGGGCGCGCTGGTGGATGCCAACCTGCTGGGTATCCAGAGTGTTGAGCTGGGTGACAAGCTGGTTGCGCTTGAGCGTGAGGCTTTTGCCATTGCCGGTGAGGAGTTCAACCTGAGCTCACCCAAGCAACTGGGTGTGATCCTGTATGAAAAACTCGGTCTGCCAATCATCAGCAAAACGGCCAAAGGCCAGCCTTCGACTGCCGAAGCCGTGCTGGCGGAACTGGCCGAGCAGGACTTCCCGCTACCCAAGGTGCTGATGCAGTACCGCTCCATGAGCAAGCTGAAAAGCACCTACACCGATCGCCTGCCTGAGCAGATCAACCCGCGTACGGGCCGTATCCACACCTCCTACCACCAGGCCGTCACGGCGACCGGTCGTTTGTCTTCAAGTGATCCAAACTTGCAGAACATTCCGATCCGTACCGCCGAAGGTCGTCGGATCCGTCAGGCCTTTGTGGCCCCTAAAGGCTACAAACTGCTGGCGGCCGACTACTCGCAAATCGAGCTGCGGATCATGGCCCACCTGGCCAAGGACGAAGGTTTGCTGCATGCCTTCCGCAACAACCTGGACGTGCACAGCGCCACCGCTGCCGAGGTATTCGGGGTTGATCTGGCGGACGTCACCACCGACCAGCGCCGCAGTGCCAAGGCCATCAACTTCGGCCTGATCTACGGCATGAGCGCCTTTGGCCTGGCCAAACAGATCGGCGTCGACCGCAAACAGTCGCAAGCCTATATCGACCGTTATTTCGCACGTTACCCGGGCGTGCTGGACTACATGGAGCGCACGCGCACCCAGGCTGCCGAGCAAGGCTATGTCGAGACCATTTTCGGTCGTCGCTTGTACCTGCCGGAAATCAACGCGAAAAACCCGGCGCTGCGCAAAGGCGCCGAACGCACGGCAATCAACGCACCGATGCAGGGCACGGCAGCCGATATCATCAAAAAAGCCATGGTGTCTGTGGATAACTGGCTCAGCGCCTCAGGCCTCGATGCCCGCGTCATCCTGCAGGTACACGATGAACTGGTGCTAGAAGTGCGCGAAGACCTGGTGGACCAGGTGCGTGATGAAGTGCGGATACACATGAGCGAAGCGGCGAAGCTGGATGTGCCGCTAGTGGTTGAAGTAGGCGTGGGCAACAACTGGGATGAAGCGCATTAATGAGGGAATGTGGGAGCGGGCTTGCTCGCGATGCAGGCGACGCGGTCTGTCGCAATGACCGCGTTGATGCCATCGCGAGCAAGCCCGCTCCCACACTAAAAATTTATTGCTGCTGCAGAGACCGGGCTTATTCCAAAGAGTTTTTAAGCTCCCGGAACTAAATCTGCCAACACCACTCAGATTTATTGAATGGGTGGTG